>QNBQ01000009.1 GCA_003645735.1 Candidatus Poribacteria bacterium | reverse complement strand
TCCCGAGCCTCATCTCCTCCTGCTCGTTCTCCTCGATCCCCATGAGCGCCAGCCTTCTGGCACCTCTGTCCGCCAGCGATCTCAGCTCCTCCGACGGCGCCCGTCGGGCCAGATCCCTCAGAGCCGTGAGGGCCGCCGGCAGTTTGATCCCCGAAAGCGACTCTATCGCCGCCTCGGCGATCCGATCGTCCCCCACCACCATCCCCAGCGCCTGAAGCACCCTGACAGCTCCGGGCGAAGCGTAATCGGCCAGGTATCTGATGTAATCGATCTTTGCCTCGAACGGGAACCTCTCTATCTCCTCCAGTATCAGGCTCAGCGACTCCTCATCCCGCTCGGCCATCTCCATCGTCTCCCTGAAGGATCTATCGGCCAGCTCCTCGAGCTCGGCGGCCACCTTCGGATCGGAGCCTATCACCTCCGGCGAGAAGCTGTCGTATCCGTAGGCGTTCAAAACGCTTATGATCCTCAGCTTCGCCTCGGGGGATGTCTCGCGGCTCACCAGAAGCTCTATGAGGGGGCCGACTATCGACTCATCCCCCGCGAACTCCAGCGCGTAGGCGATCAGATCCAGGATAACGGGATCACGCGTCCGGGGGAGGAGGTTTATCAGGACCGCCGGAACCCTCTCGTCCATCCCCAGAAGCTCGTCCAGCTCCTCCTCCAGCTGGTGGAGCGTTATCTCCTGGCGCGATTTAAGTTCTTCGAGGAAATCCATGACCCTCCTCTTGAGGAGGAGGATGTTCTCCACCTTCCCCATCGCCCTCACCGCCTTTCGGGGGCGGGGGTTGATGCCCCCGCCCTCAAGCCTACTCGACCGATACCAGCTTCACAGCTCCCGGGAAGCCGAACGGGACGAAGTTATACTCGTCCGTCCAGTTCCTCTCGTCCGACCAGCTCCCGGGGCCTACGGCGTATAGATCGCCCGCCTTGTGGTGATGCGGGCCCAACAGGTTGCGCGGGCTGTTGTAAAGCTCGACCTCTATCAGGTTCTCCCCGTCGATCAACAGGTCGGTCACCTCGACCCTGTAAGGTCGCCATGTGACGAGCCCCGCCTCTTTTCCGTTCACCCAGACCCTCGCCACGACCGCGTCCAGCCCGTCGAAGACGAGATAGGTCCTCTGCCCCTCCCTGACGAAGCTCACCTTCTGCGACAGCCTCACCGAGCCGCAGTAAAACGGCAGCCCCTGTTCCACCAGATCGCCCACCTCCGCTTCCTCGACCTCCCTGCCGATCACGAACCTCCCGTTCCGCTTCCAGACGCCGAAATCGCCTATGACGTAGATGCTCTCAAGCTCCGTCCCGAACCTCAGCTGTTTCCTCTCCTCCGCCCTGGCCGGAGGGGTCAGCTTCTTGAGGTGCGACTCCAGATCGCCCACGAAGTGGCATCTCATCTCAACCTGGTTGACCCCCTCCTTCACCAGCCCCGTTATCTCCACCTTCTTGAACGATATGTCCAGCCACCAGCCCATATCCCTGTATCTGACCCGCTGGCCGTTCACGTAGATGTCGAACATCTCCGGCACCTCGACGACCAGGAAGATCGGCCCTTTCGGAACCTCCTCGACCTCGAACTCATAGAGCAGCGCCACGTCCACGCACCTCTTGAGCGACGCGATCTCCCTGTGCGCCTTCCAGACCGGCATCCTCTCGCTCCAATCCGTCTCGCCCAGTATCCTGTATCGGCAGTAATCGAGCGTGATCGCGTTCGGATCGTTCCTCCTGATGCTCCAGACCTTTCTGAGATCCATCATCTGGACGACCTTCTCCTCCTTCGGCTCGCCGATCAGGGGCTCCTCGGCGGTGTTGAGGGCGAGCATGTGCGACCCCATCGGCTCGTAGCGTAGCTTGACGACCATGTAATCCCCCTCGACCCTCGCCGGCAGCCTCTCCACCTCGCCTGTCTCGCAGTCCCACCTCTCTACCAGCCCGTATCCCCTCAGCTTTACAGTCGCCTCGACCGCCTCGGTCGTGCTCGTGTTGACCGTGAAGAAGAACTCCCTGGTGCCGACGTCCCTCTCCTGGTAGTAGATCGTCCCCGCGTCCCGGCCGCTCTCATCCAGGATAACGATCGAGGGCTCGCCGGGAAGCGCCGATTTGAGCTGTTCGAGGTCGTTGTCGATCACCGTGATCCGCTCGGCCACGTCCTCCGGTATCTTGAGCGGCTCGCCCTCTACCATCGTCGGCAGCGGCCTCACCGCTATGACCTTCCCCCCGTTCCTCACGAACCGCTCGATCAGCCTCACGGTGTTCCTCCTCCAGCAGACGCTGGGCGGGACGATCACGACCGAATACTCCATCGAGCCGACTACGAACTTGTCGCCCTTGACCTTCCCGTGCCGCATGATTATCCGCTCGTCGCCGTAGTCGAAGTCGCGGTGGATCTTGAGGAGGTTCTCGCTCAGCTTGACCAGCTCCCCGTTCAGCTCCATCACCCTATCCCTGTCGTGCGGGCTGTAGATCGTCCAGGCGCTGGAGATGGGGTGCAGCACGAGTATATCGGCCACGAACCTGCCCTGGGTCAGCAGATACGTCTCCCTGGCGAAGAGGTCGTTGAGCTTCTTGTAAAACGGCCACCAGGGCATCTGGTAATGGAGCGACGGCGGGTAATCCCGCTTCCGGCACCCCCTCATCGAGTAAAGCGACAGGTGCTGGCAGACGAAATCGATGCCCAACACGAACTGCCACTCCGCTATCCACTTGAGCTGCTCCATCGTCACGCTCCAGCCGCTGACGCCGAACATCTCCGACAGAACCCTTCTCCCGCCCATCTGGTGTGCGACGCTTGAGACCTGCTTGGGCAGTATCGGGTCGGATATCCTCCTTCCCAGGTGGTCTATTCCGGGCATCTGCATGAACTCGTAGTGGGGCATCGCCGCGCCGATCCTTTCGAGCTGGATGAGCAGGTTGTCCTCGCAGAGGTAGTGGCCGGTGAAGATCAGGTTGTGCCTCTCGCACCACTCGTAAAGCCTCTGAGAGAAGTTCTCGACGAACCGATCGGTCATGACGCTCCAGAAGTCGAACCTCACCTTGTGGTAGTTGTAATCCTCGACCTCGAAGAAGAGGGCGGGCAGCTTCTCCAGGATGTCGTATCCCTTCCTCTCCTTGAAGTATTCGGGGAAGACGGGCGTCCAGGGGATGGCCCTCCAGTTCGGCTCGTCCGTGAAGACCCCGGGCACCGTCCTGCCGAACTCGTCCCCCACCTCCCTGGCGTATGCCTCATAGGTGCTCTCGATGAAGGCGTCCATCACCCTCTCGTCCATCAGGTCGACGTATCCAACGCTCTGAACCCAGAACCTGAGCAGCCTTTTGCCGCTCACGTCCTGATCGGGCGACTCCACCGGTTTGACGTCACGTATCCTCTTTCCCTCCCCGATCGCCGCGAAGACCTTGAGCGTGGCGGGGTCTTCGAGAGCCGATTTGAGCTCCTCCGGCTTAATCTCGTCGCATCTGAGGGTTTTCTGGGCGAAGCCTGGGATGCCGGAGACCCTCCCGCCGGCCGAGCCGCTGGGCCAGCGGTCCTCGTCGTAAAGCCACGCCTTGAAGCCGATCTTCTTGGACTCGTCGATCGTCTCCTTTATGCACTCCATCCACTCCTTCGAGAGGTAGGGGGTTATGAGGCCGATCCTGGCGTGCATGAAGGCGCCGCCCAGCCCCTTGTCCTTCATCTCCCTGACCTGTCTCCTCAGCTCCTGCGGGTCGAGGTCGTCGTTCCACGACCAAAACGGCGCCCCTCTGTATTCGACGCCCGGGTTTTTAAAGCCGTCCCTGATGTCCATGTCCCCCTCCCGGAGAGAGTCTCACCACCATTTTACACCGGCCCTATGAACGAAGTCAAGCGATCAGCCGTCGGCGTCCCTCTCCTCCCTTATCTCCCTGATCACCTCAGCAGAGTCGGGGAAGTCTCCCCCGATCTTTCTCCTGATCTCAGCCCTCAACCTCCCCGCCTTCTCTAAGATCTCAATGCCCCTCCTCACCCTCTCCTCTCTGGAGGGGGCGATTTTCTTCCCCAACGCCATCCCTATCACCCTCAAACTCATATCGTAATAGGAGGGAAAGGATCGCGTCAAATCCCTCCTCTACCGGGCGATTGTTGACAGCCGATCCGGGAGCGGTATAGACTATTCCCGAAGTCGGAGAGGAGGTGTGGGATGAGGGGAAGGATGAAGGCATGGGTTTTCTATGAGCCCGGGGATATGAGGCTTGAGGAGGTCGACATACCCGAGGTGGGGGAGGATCAGGTTCTGGTGAGGGTCAAGGCGTGTGGGATATGCGGGTCGGACGTCGCCTACTACTTCGGCGCCAGCTCGCTTGAAACCCCCACCGGCAAGGGGCCGCTCATACTCGGTCATGAGCTTACGGGCGAGGTGGTCGAGGTCGGGAGGATACCGGAGAGCCTGGGGCTTTTCAAGCCGGGGGATAGGGTCGTGCTCGACCCCGTCCAGTATTGCAACACATGTGAGGTGTGCAAGAGGGGGAAGGTGAACCTGTGCGAGAACAAGAAGGTGTTGGGCGTGTCGATAAACGGCGGGTTCGCCGAGTATTGCGTCTCGAACTACACATCCGTCCACAAGCTTCCCGATAACGTCACATACGAGGAGGGGGCGCTGACCGAGCCGCTGGCCGATGCGGTCTACGCCGTGGGGAAGATGGAGATATCGCCGGGGGATTTCTGCGTCGTCATAGGGCCGGGGCCTATAGGGATCATGATGCTCCAGCTGATAAAGGCGTCCGGGGCCGGGAGGGTTGTGCTGGTCGGCACGCGCGACTACAGGCTGCAGATCGGCCTCGAGATGGGAGCGAACGAGGCGTTCAACGTCAAAGACCGTTCCTCGCCGATCTACACCGATGACCTCAAGGGCGAGATAGAGAGGTTGACCAACGGCAAGTTCGCCGACGCGGTTGTGGTGGCCACGGGCTCGCCCGAGGCGATGGAGCTGGCGCTGGAGATATCGGGCAGGAGCTCCAGGATCGTCTACTTCGGCCTGCCGCCCGATACAGCCGTCATCAGGGTGCCCGCCCTGGCGCAGATATTGTGGGACAAGACGATCAAGTTCTCCTGGCTTTCACCCCTGACCTGGCCTACCGCTCTGAGGCTCCTTTCGACCAAACAGGTGAACGTCGACAGGCTCATCACCCACAGATACAAGCTCGAACAGCTCAAGGAGGCGCTCGGCGAGGTGAGGGAGAGAAAGGGGAACGTGATGAAGGCGGTCGTGGTGATGGAATGAGGGAGTTCCTGCGCGAGACCTGCTTCTGCGACCACTCCCACCCGCTCATCCGATCGATCGTCGAGGAGATATTCGAGGGGGCGGGCGATGAGGTGGAGATCGCAATCAGGGCGTTCGAGTGGGTCAGGGATCAGGTGCTCTACAGGTTCGATTATTGGGCTGTGAAGGCGTCGGAGACGGCCAGGAAAAGGCAGGGGATGTGCGCCAACAAGGCGAACCTCCAGGTGGCGCTGTTGAGGGCGGCCGGGGTGCCCGCCGGATACCACCTCATGAGGATAAGGAAGGAGGTGTTGAAGCCGGTCGCCGAGCCGACCCTCTACAGGCTGACGCGGCCCGTGACCCTCCACGTCTTCTGCTCCGTCTTCCTCAACGGGAGATGGGTCTCGGCCGACGCGACGGTCGACGGTCGGCTTTACAGGGCGGCCTACGCCGGTCGGCCGGGGTGGAGCTACGTGAAATGGGACGGGAGCTTCGACTACGAGATCGATAGGTCGTTCGTGGTCGAGGATCTGGGCATACACGCCGACATAGACGAGCTGCTTGCAACCCCTCCTAGGTTTTTGAACGACGAGTTGCTCCGAAGGGCGAACCTCCACATAGAGCAGTTGCTTAGCGGGGTCGGAATCTCCCTGTGATCGTCCCGGCCGATCCCTAGGAGCTTTGTGAGTTCGGGATGAGCGGAAACCTGTTCCCCACCATTCAAGCGTTGGGCGGGGATAGTTCAGCCGTTCTGGAGCTTGTTGAAGGCAGGGGCTCTCCGGGCGATGGTGTATGATGTCAAGTATCGGATCTCCGGATCACGGGCCGTCGCGATATGGTATAATAGGCCCACGCGATCAAACCAGCTTAAGGAGGCGCGGATGATAAGGCGGGTTTTGGCCGCCCTCTTGCTTCTCCTCCCGCTTTCGGGCGCGGGCGGGGACGGGTATAAGTGGGGGGTCGGCATCCAGGGGAACTACCCGCTTTGGGGAGGGGTGAGCGTCAAATACATGGGGTTCCACCCGATCGACCTGGTGTTCGTGGGAAGAGCTTACCTCTACAAGAAGGGCAGCGACTGCTCGCTTGTGGGGGCCGTATCCTACACCCTGCTCGAAACCGAGCACACCAGGACATACCTGATGATCGGCGGTGGGACCAGGCGTCAAACCGAGGAATGGGTGGAGATGGCCTACCCGACGGTCGAGATCGGCTCCTCCGGCCCGCCGCCCAAACCCGTCGAGATCACTCAGGCGCACAAGCTATATTCGGTGTTGGGAGGGGGAGTTGTTTTGGGGAACGAGTTTATCCTCTTCTCCAGATACGGCATAAACTTCGAGTTCGGCCAGGGGTTCGGGAGGGTGCGCGATGTGATCGACTACGAGGATGAGAAGGCGGCCGCCGAGGCCGGTCTTGAGGAGAAGGACGAGTCCTGGCTCCAAAGCTCCTTCGTCTTCGGGTTCGGATTCCACGTTTACTTCTGATCAACCCTTCGAGGCGGGGCTGCGCTTGACAGTTCCCCGGCGCTAAGATACCATAATAGCCGAAAAGCTCATGAGATCTGAAGATCCTTCGGTGGGGAGGGAAATGGGCAAGTTTTACGTGACCACGCCGATATACTACGTCAACGCGCCGCCCCATATAGGCCACGCTTACACGACCATGGCGGCGGACGTGGTGGCCAGGCACAGGAGGCTGGCCGGGGATGACGTCTTCTTCCTGACGGGAACGGATGAGCACGGGCAGAACATCGAGAGGATCGCCAAGGAGCACGGGATGCCCGAGCAGAAATACTGCGACATGATAGCCGCCGAGTTCAAGAGGATGTGGGGGAAGCTGAACATCTCGAACGATTATTTTATCAGGACGACCGATGAACGGCACATGCGCGCCGTTCAGAAGTTCTTCAGAGCGATCTACGAGGCGGGCGACATATACAAGGGGCATTATGAGGGGTGGTATTGCGTCAGATGCGAGCGGTTCTACGACGAGGACGAGCTGGATGAGGACAAAAACTGCCCGATACACGGCCTGCCGGTCGAGTGGGTCAAGGAGGAGAACTACTTCTTCGCCCTCTCCAAATACCGGGACAGGCTGCTCAAGCACATCGAGGAGAACCCCGACTTCATCCAGCCCGAATCCCGTAGGAACGAGGTGTTGAGCCTGTTGGAGGAGGGGTTGGAGGACGTCAGCATCTCCAGGTCGACCGTTAAGTGGGGCGTCCCCGTCCCCATAGATCCCTCCCAGACGATCTACGTCTGGATGGACGCCCTGTGCAACTACATCTCGGCGATAGGCTACGGGGATGACGAGGAGACGTTCAAGCGGTATTGGCCGGCCGACCTGCACCTCATAGGCAAGGAGATCCTCAGGTTCCACGCGATCATGTGGCCGGCCATGTTGATGTCCGCCGGCCTGCCCCTCCCCAGGAGGATCTTCGCCCACGGCTGGCTGACCAAGGAGGGGAAGAAGCTCAGCAAAACGACGGGCAACATCATCGACATAGACGGGTTGGTCGAGAGGTTCGGGGTCGATCCGGTCAGGTATTTCTTCCTCAGGGAGTTCAGCTTCGGCAAAGACGGCGACTACACCGATCAGGCCTTCATAACGCGCTACAACGCCGACCTGGCCAACGACCTGGGCAACCTGCTCAACCGAACCCTGGGGCTGGCCAGGAAGCATTTCGACTCCGTCCCGCACCCCTCCAGGCCCGGGGAGCACGACGACGAGATAAGGGATATGGCGATCGAGACGCACAGGCTCTCCGCCGAGAAGCTTGATCGGCTCGCCTTCGACGAGGCGTTGGAGACCATCTGGAATTTCGTCCGGAGGTTGAACAAATACATCCAGCAGACCGAGCCGTGGAGGCTGGCCGCCGAGGAGGGGACGAGGGATCGGGCCGGGACGATCATCTACAACTGCCTTGAGGGGCTGAGGTTCATCTCGGTGATGATCTACCCGTTCATGCCCGAGACCTCCCTCAAGATAAGGGAGCAGATCGGCCTGAGGGGGGAGATGGACGAGGATTACTCATCGCTTGAGAGCTGGGGAAGGCTCAAGCCGGGCCTGCCGCTCGGAGAGCCCAAACCCCTCTTCCCGAGGATCAAGGTCGAGAGGGCCACGCCTCAGCCGACCAAACCCAAGGAGGAGGCGATGATCACCATAGAGGATTTCCGCAAGCTCGACCTGAGGGCGGCCAAGGTTCTGGAGGCCGAAAGGGTCGAGGGGACGGACAGGCTGCTGAAGCTGGTGGTGGACATCGGGACGGAGAGGAGGCAGGTCGTCGCCGGGATAGCCCAGAGCTACTCCCCCGAGGAGCTGGTCGGCAAAACCCTCGTCCTCGTCGCGAACCTCAAGCCGGCCAAGATCAGGGGGATTGAGTCCCAGGGCATGATACTCGCCGCCGAAAGCAAGGAAGGGTGCGCCGTTGTGATCCTCGACAGGGATATCCCGCCCGGGACAAGGGTCAGATGATGAGCGGTTTCCTGACCGATACCCATACCCACCTCCAGCTGAACGAATATTCAAACGACAGGGATAGGGTGATAAGGAGGGCGAAGGAGGCCGGCGTTTTGAGGATGATAGTGGTGGGGTTCGACATGGCGACGAGCAAAGCGGCGATCCAGCTCGCCCAGAGATATGAGGGGCTGTATGCGTCGGTCGGGATCCACCCGCACGAGGCCAGGAATTTCACCGATAAGACGATCGACCGGCTCAGGGATCTGGCCCGCAGCTATAAGGTCGTGGCCATAGGCGAGATAGGGCTGGACTACTACAGGGATCTCTCGCCGCGCGACAGGCAGGGATACGCTTTCGAGAGGCAGCTGGAGCTGGCCAACGAGCTGGACCTGCCGGTGATCATCCACAACCGGAGGGCGAACAAGGACATGATCATCACGCTCGAAAGGTATGTCAACATCTACGGCGTGAACCTGAGGGGAGTGATGCACTGTTTCTCGGGCGATTGGGGCTTCGCCAAAAGATGCTTGGACGTGGGCTTCTACATCTCCATAGCCGGCCCTGTGACCTATCCCAACTCCGATGTTTTACGCGAGGTGGCCGCGAAGGTTCCGCTCGACAGGCTGCTGATCGAGACCGATTGTCCATGGCTCCCCCCTCAGCACAAGCGGGGCAGGCGGAACGAGCCGGCCTACGTGAGGTTCATCGCCAGGAGGATCGCGGATCTGAGGGGGATTCCCCTGAGCCAGCTGGCCGAGGCCACCTCCCGAAACGCCGCCGAGCTTTTCAAACTGGAGGTGACCGGATGAGGCTTCGCTTTCTGGCGCTTGTCTTTTGTTTGTCGTGCGCCTCCGGGTGGGCGGCGTTCCAGGATCTGGACCTGGACGCCAGGAGCGCCGGGATGGGCGGCGCTTCGATCGACACGATAGCCTCCCTGGGGCTTGCGGAGGGGTTCGTCCTGAGCTTCACCCACTCCTCCATCTTCTCCGACCTGGTGAGGGGCGAGCTTTTGAGGGCCTCGCTTCCCTTCGGCAGGTTCGCCTCCCTGGGCCTCTGGCTGAGCTTGGTGAGGGATTCCGACGGGGTTTACAAGGAGGAGAGCTACGCGTTAGGGTATGCGATCCGCCCGGCGGCGAACTTTTCGCTGGGCGTGGCCGTCAAAATGATGAGGACGAGGTTGAACGAGGGGTTGGAGACGGTGAGATCGAACCCTTACATCGTCAGAAGTTCATCCTCCGCTTTCACGATCGATCTGGGGGTATCGGCGACGCCCACGGAGAACCTGATGATCGGCATCTCGCTCCACAACGCCCTGCCGGCCAAAACCTCCTTGTCGGAGGAGGGGGAGGATATCCCGACGCTGGCCAGGGCCTTCATCTCCTATAAGCTCGCATCGCTTGCCCCTGCCGTGCAGCAGGCGGCGATGAGGAGGGTGCTTTCGGGGACCATCGGGGTGGCCGAGCTTTCTCAGCGGGCCGATCAGACGACGTTGAAGCTCGGGTTGGAGTCGGGGATAGGCGGCGTAGGGGCCATCAGGTTCGGTTATTCTTATTCGGGCGGGGCGATACAGCCCGGCTCATCCTTCTCGTTCGGCCTCGGGCTGAGGCTGTCCCATTTGAGGGTGGATTACGCCTACCAGGTCGCCGTGGGCGATCTGGTGGAGAACAGCTCGCATCGGATCTCATCGTCGCTGGAGTTTTGAGCCGTGAGGCCTTTGAGGCTCGCCTTCATATCGCTCATCATACTGACCGCTTCATACCTCCTCCTCCAGATCGAGGCGATGAGCGGGGTGAGGAGGGCCATAGTTGAGGCTGTTTTGAAGTGTATCGGGGTCAATTGGGAGCGATCTGAGACGGCTGCGCCAAAGGAGATCCGCCTCTCGATGGAGGATGAACCGCCGCTGCTCCGAGGGGCGCCGAGCCGGGTAAAGAAAGCTTTCCAAAGCGAAACCGCCCCTGACAAGGCCACGTTTGAGATCTCCGAAGCGGAAGGCGATATCCCCTCCGATCCGGCGCGGATCTCCGCTTTCGAGCCCTCGGGCGAACCCCCTGCCCCCGAAGCCGAAACCTCCCTTTGGGAGCTGCTTGAGGGGGTTCTGCCCGAGGATATGCCCCGACCCACCGATGGGGATTTAACCGAGCTTTTCTACGGCGAGCTGGAGGAGCTGATGGGAATACCCGAGGAGATAGGGGAGCTTGAGACCGAAGTCGATGAGGAGGAAAGCTGCCGGGAGCTGATGAGGATGCTTGCCCCCGATCTTTCGGAGGAGGAGATCGACCTCATCCTGAGGCTCGGCGGATCGGGTTCGTCCGCCGGGCGAGCATCCTCAGATGAACGGGGAGGGCCAGGGCTATGACCCCCGCTCCCAACCCGAAGGCCGATTTCAGCTCCGCCTGAGCCGCAAGCCCTCCGAAGAGCGGCCCTAGAGTGAAAGCCGATCCCAAAAGCATCTCGTGAACCCCCATGTTCGCCCCCCTCGATTCGGAGGCTTCCAGCCCGTAGAAGAGGCTCGACGAATAGGTCACCCCTCTCCCTATCCCCTGAAGCAGCATGCCGATGATGTAGGTCGGTATCCCCTTCCCGAGGGCGATGAGCGTCAGGCCGAGGATGACAAGCCCTTCCGAGGCGAACACGGGGGCGAGCCTGTAATGCCAGATCGCCGTGCGGGAGAGGATGAGGAAGGTCGAGGCCTGAGCGATGTTCAGGACGGAGAGCAGCAGCCCTATGATCCCGTCCGGTATCCCCTCCACCCTGCAGACCTTCGGGAAGATGCTGGCGGTTATGGCGGTGCCGAAGCAGACGGCGAAGTTGGCGATCCAGGCCGTGTGAAGGAACTTCAAAGGCTCCTTCTTCCTCCTTATGATCCCACTCGGCTCCGGTTCGGTCGCCTCGTCGACCGCCCCCTCCTCTTTGAGGATCGCCATCAGGTAGACGGTCGTGATGAAGACGAGCAGCGCCAGGGATTTCAGAACCAATCTGGGGCCGAGGGCCATGGAATAGCCGCCCAGCGCCGACCCGACGATCAGCCCCAACGTCCAGCCCATGTTGAACAAGCCTGACCGCTTGTTCGTCTCCTCGGGATCGCCGCCCTGAAGGTAGGTCTCGAAAACGGGCCAGAAGAAGGCGCATCCCGTGCCGTTGACCAGCCCCAACAGGATGAGCTGGTTGACCGAGCTGCACAGGCCGTAGGCGAACATGGAAGCCCCGTAGACCGCAAGCCCGGCGCCCATAAGCGGTTTCCTGGGGAGCCTGTCGGCCAGCCTGCCCGCCAGAGGCGTCAGGATCGCATAGCTCACCCCCCACGAAAACCCCAAAAGCCCGAGCTGAAACGGTGTGGCCCCCAGGTTCTGGGCGAACAGGTTGAGCACGACCGCCCCCAGCGCTATGACGACGTCTATCAGAAACGGAACGGCCAGGAAGTTAACCCTATGCATAGCTCCTCCCCCAGGTAAACGAGGTGCGATGGACAGGAACAATCGCTCGACCCGAACCCCGGCGCGATCACCCTGGCGCCGGGAAGGCTCAGGACCTCCTCGTTGAGCCGGCACTCAACCCTCTCACCCGCCTCCACCTCCCTCACCCCCACCACCGAGGCGTGCTGGAGCAGGTAATCTATGTGCCATCTCAGCTTTTTCCGCCTCCTCAGATGCCTCGCCACCCTCCCCTCTATGCCGCCCATCCCGCTGCCGGTGTAGACATAGAACCCCTTTGGGAAGAGGAATTCCCCCAGCGCGCCTATCTTTATCCTCTTAGGCTCCCCGAGGTGGATCAGAAGTTGGTAAGCTCCCCTCAAAACTCGGCCACCGCCTCCATGTCCGCCCTGTGATCGAAACCCCTCCCCTTGGCCGCCAGGAACCGGTAGTTGAACCTCAGGATGACCCCCGTGAAGGTCTGCAGCCACCAATCGGCCGAGATCGTCCCCTCGTGGCTGATCCCGTCGTAAAGGTCGTAGGTGGCTATCGGGAGCGTCCCCCTGACCCTGCCGAAACCGAGTCTGTAGGATATCATAAACCTCCCCCTGCCCGCAAGCGGGTAGCTGCCCCTGAGGATCAGGCTGAGCATCGACGCCGAGGTTTGGGAGCCGGGGAGGAGCTTATCGACGGCCTCGTTTCGGTCGAGCTTTAACGATCCCTCCACGTATGCGCCTTTGATGATCCTCACCCTCAGCCCCGCCTCGGACGATCCCTCCCGCCCCTCGATCATCGATGAGGCCGTCGCCCCCTCTATCCTCTCCCTCTCGGAGGAGATCTCCCCGTTTTGGAAGGCGGAGAGCTTTCCACCAATCGCCCACTCGAAGCTCCACCTCAGCGCCTTTCGGCTGAGCCTGCGGGAGAGGAAGTTCGTCCTCCTGTTGAGCGAATCCAGATAGGTGAAGCTCACCGATCCTCTGAGCTTTCTCGATGGGAACAGGTCGAGCCTGACCCTGTTGCTCATCCTGCCGTATACCGTCCGATCCGATCTGAGGTTCCTGAACGTGTAGAGCTTGAAAAGGTCGCCCTCTTCCTGTTCGTCGACCACCGACGTGCTCAGATCGAGCGAGATCCCCTTCAGCTTCGGCGGGCGGAGGGTCAGCCTCAGGTCGGCCTCGACCGAGGAGACGGGGAAATCGCCGATCGTCCTGACGATCTTTATGTATTCCCCGTCTAGGTAATCCTCGCGGTAGTGGAACTCATCTATCTTGACGTAGTTGCCCTGCCCTTTCGGAACCTTCACGAACTGCTCGATCCTCTTAGGCGCGAGCCGCCTGTCGATCCTATACCCCCCTCTGATGGTCGCTATCTCGCCCATGGACGATCTGAACGATATATCCGCCAGGTTGACGGTCGAGCTTTCCCCCTCAGCTTTCAACCTCCTCCTGGAGAGCACCCCCCTCAGGTCGAGCGATCCCCGCCTCAGGCTCACCTCCAGGCTCGCCGTCCCGGCCCTCGATCTCCGCCCGAACCTCATCAGATCCTCAAGCTCACAGCTCAGCTTGAGCGTCAGGGCTCTCCCCTCCAGTATCCCCAGCTCCCCCCTCCCGATCGATCTCGAGGCCGATCTGTCGAACCCGTCCCGGGGGTTCAGGTCGACAGATCTGAACCCCCTCCACATCAGCCTGGCGTTTAGGGGGCCGAGGGATTTGGAGATCTCGATCGAGCCGGCCCGCTTCGAGTAGTCCCTCTCCCCCTCCCTGCTCACAAGCCCCATCTCCCCGCTTATCAGGACGGTCGGAAGCGATGGATGGGCCAGCGCGGCGCTCTGGCGCCAAAACAGCCTGTCGAAATCCATCCCCAGCTCGTCGGGGTAATCCTCCTCCGTTCGGCTCAGGGTCGTCCTCAGCTTCAGCGATTTGAAGGGCGAGGCGCTCAGCTCAAGCTCATATCTGCCCTCGGAGGGCGGGACGGAGGGGCGGGCGATGCCCTCTATCAGAACCTCGTCCGATCGCTCCATCGCGAACTCCCTCTCGTAATCCGACCTGATCCTGCCCCAGGGCGTGGCGCCGACGGGGAAGAAGCTCGAATCGGTCAACCTGGCCAGGAAGTTGAAGGAGAGCCTCTCCGACGCCCTTGAGGCCGTCACCCTCAGCGCCCCGCCCCTCTTCAGGGGGTTAGAGGGGGAGGTGATGTCCTCGTCCAGCAGGCTGGAGGCGATGCCGAAGCTGAGCGAGATATCGGCGGGCAGCTTGAG
>QNBQ01000008.1 GCA_003645735.1 Candidatus Poribacteria bacterium | reverse complement strand
CCCCCCTATGGGGAAGGCGACCTGGGCTGACCTCCTGCCCTCGAACGTCCTAATACTCCCCAGTTGAAGAAGCCCTTCGTCTACCATCCCTCACCTCCCCTTCAAAGCGCCCCAAATCGCCGGCAGCGAGCCAATGGAGCAGACGGGGAACAACTCCGAAGCTCCTTTGTTCATCGTATCGACTATTTCATCCTTCGAAAGCGCCCTGTTCCAGACCCTCACCTCGTCCATCGCCCCCGCGTATCTCTCGGCCGATATCCCGTCGTTCGCCAGGAAATAGGTTTGTATGTTGCCGTCGGTCTCTTGAAATTTGCTCTTAGCCGCTTCTTCTCCGTTCACGTAGATGATGAAGTTGCTCTTATCGCTCACCACCGCCACGTGTGTCCACTCATCTGCCTTGACCGTCCCAGCCCCCGTCTCACACAACACGGTCCAGTTTCCTCCGACCATCCCTCTCCAGGAGACCGTTCCGTTGACGTTTATGAATAAAGTGTTGTGCCCCGACTGCACCGGCCTGCTGCGCCATAGATGCTCCCATGTGTCACCCGTCATAGTCGGCTTGATCCACATCGCTATGGTGAACTCCCCCTTGAAGAGGTCGGGATTGAGCGAATCGGAGGTCGGTATCTCAACATAGCTGCCCGGTTCAAATTGTATCGCCTTACCGAACTTCCCGTCCGTAAAGGATATGCTCCCCTTAGGCTCACACTGGTTGTTGTATACTGAGAGATCGGTGGTCGTTTCATCATCGAAGGAGAGGCAGAGGACGAGGGTTTCATCCTTCGCCCCTAAGGCCAGGCCTGCCGTCATTAGGGCGAGCACTAAGGTTATCAGGCATATCCTCATCCCGTTCCCTCCCTTCTCAGGTTTTTCAGATATCGCTTTCAATGAACCCGTTATGAAACTTTCCCGCCTTATTGGCTGTTGCGCTGCACACCTGACCTATCCGGCGGGTCTTTCGACGCCCCTTCGATCGAGCTCTTTAGCTGAGACAAGGGAGCTGGCGATCCTCTGCTTCTCTCATACCTGAGCTTCTCGAGAAAATCCCTCTTCAGCATCTCCCTGAAGTCGATCGCCTCCGAGGTCACCACGAGCATGAAGTCGATGTAGAGGCCGGGATCTTTGATGATTATGGGCTTGCCCCTTATGGCGCTGTCGGCGACTACGGCGGGCGCCCTCACAAGCAGGTCGACCTCTTTGCCCAGGATCTCCTCCAGGTCGGCCCATATCTCGTCCTCGCCCTCGTAGTAGACCTCCTCCTCGAACTCGATCGGCCTTCGCCTCTTGGGGTGGAAGTAGACCGCCACATCGACGTCCGAGCCGGGCCTGGCCTCGCCCCTCGCCTGTGAGCCGAAGAGGAAGGCGAAAGCCACGTCGTCCCGCCTCAGGAAATACTCCCTGAGCTTATCCAGCATCCCCCTCATCCTCCTGGCCGAGCATGACCAGCCTGGGTATGTCGTTCATCAGCTCGTGGAAGATCTCCATGGCTATCGCCTTGCGTATGCCCTTCATCAGGTGGAGGTAGAAGTGGAGGTTGTGAATGGTGTTCAGCCTGTGGCCGAGCATCTCGTCGCACATGTGCAGATGTCTCAGGTAGGCCCTGGTGAAATGGCGGCATGTGTAGCAGGTGCAGTTGGGATCCAGGGGGGAGAAATCCCGTTTGTATTTGGCGTTGCGGATCTTTATCACCCCTTGCGTGGTGAAGAGCGATCCGTTTCGGGCGTTGCGGGTGGGGATGACGCAGTCGAACATGTCTATGCCCTGGCTGACGGCGAAGACGATGTCCTCCGGCTTCCCCACCCCCATCAGATAACGGGGTTTATCGGGCGGAAGAAGGGGGGCGGTGAACGCCACCATCTCATACATCAGCTCCTTCCCCTCCCCGACGCTCAGCCCGCCGATGGCGTATCCGTGGAAACCGATCGACACCGTCCCCTCCACGCTCGCCTTCCTCAGATCCTTGTAGACGCTGCCCTGAACTATGCCGAAAAGCAGCTGATGCTTGTTCTTGTGGGCTTTTTTAGACCTTTCGGCCCACCTCAGCGTCCTCTCCATCGACCGCTTGGCGTATTCGTAATCGCACGGGTAGGGGGTGCACTCGTCGAAGGCCATGATGATGTCGGCCCCCAGGGCGTTTTGGATCTCTATCGATCTCTCCGGCGAGAGGAACTGCTGTGAGCCGTCTATCTCCGACCTGAAGTAGACGCCCTCCTCGGTTATCCTGCGGATAGGTGCGAGGCTGAAGACCTGGAACCCGCCGCTATCGGTCAGTATAGGCCCCTTCCAGCCCATGAACTTGTGGAGGCCCCCCGCCTCCCTGATGATCTCGTGGCCCGGGCGGAGGAAGAGGTGGTATGTGTTCGAGAGGATGATCTGGGCGCCGACCTGTCTCAGCTCGTGAGGCGAGACCGATTTGACGGCGCCGCGCGTCCCAACGGGCATGAAGGCGGGGGTTTCGAAGACCCCGTGGGCGGTGCGGACCCTGCCGAGTCGGGCGTTTGTGAACCTGTCCTCCTTTATCAGCTCGAACTTACCCCCCATGGCCTAGGTTTTCTTCAGGATCACCACCTCGACCGGCGCGAGCCTCTTGAACCTCTCCGCGTCGTTGGCCGTGCCCACTATCGCCCCGTAATGCATCGGGATGGCGACCTTGGGCTTTATGATCTCTGCCGCCTTGGCCGCCTCCTCGGCCGTCATGACGTATGTCCCCGAAACCGGCAGCAGCGCTATGTCCGCCTCTATCCCCTCCATCTCCGGTATCAGATCGGTATCCCCCGCGTGATAGACCTTCACCCCGCCGAAATCGACGATGAACCCCAGCCCGCCATACTGCTTGGGGTGGAACCGCTTGTTGGGGTTATACGCCGGGACGGCTTTGACCTTCAGCCCCCTGACCTCGATCTCATCCCCCGCCTTCACCACCCTGATTTCCCCCTTGAGCTTCTTGGCGGACGATTCGTTGGTGACGATGACGGTGTCGCTCTTCCTGATCCGCTCGATGTCCTCCGGCGAGCAGTGGTCGTAATGGTCGTGCGAGACGAATATGACGTCCGCCGGCTCGCCTCTGGCGATCTGATAAGGATCGAAGTAGACGTTCATCCCCTCATATTTGACCAGGAAGGCGGCATGCCCCAGCCAGCTTATGTTTTTCACGAACTCCCTGGCGTCCATCTCCATCCCCTCCTCCGAGGGATTGAAAGCCGAGATGATTATACCAGATCCGCGCGCCTATGCTCAAGCGGGGATGGGATCTAGAACGGGGTTTTAGCGCGGGCAGAAGGCGTATAGCCTTCCATCGTAGGAGGGGAAGAGGAGAAGCGGCTCACCACCGGACGAGATGATTATCGGCGACGACCATAAACTCTCGCCTCTCGTTTCATACGGCCAGACCCTTCCCCCGCCCCTGTAGCTCCAGATCAGCTCCCCCGTCTCGCCATCTATCGCGTAGATCCTGTCGTCAAGCGAACATATGAAGACGGCCGTCCTCCCCCCAATCCTTCCCACAGCGGGGGATGCTGTGATGTATTTCCCTGTGATGAACCGCCACAGCTTCCGGCCCGTGAGGGCGTCCACGGCGTAAACCGCTCGATCGTAGGATCCGAAGAACAGGACTGGCCGGCCCTTAACCTCGCCCAGGGCCGGGGTGGAATCTATGGCATGGCCCGCCTTGTAGCTCCAGATCACCTCCCCGCTCCGGGCGTCCAGAGCGTAGAGCATGCCGAACCTCGTTCCTATGAAAACCTCCCATCTCCCGCTCACCTCCCCCACGGTAGGCGATGATCTCACCTCGGCCCCGGCGGTGAACCTCCAAACCGTTCTTCCCGTCTCGCCCTCCAGACAGCGAACCTCCCCGGCGGACGAGCTTATGAAGATAAAGGGCGATCCATCGATAAGGGCGTATGCTGGCGAGGAGAGATAGGTGGTCGAGATGACCTCGCTCCACACCTTCTCCCCGGTAGCGGCGTCTAGGACGAAAAGCTCGCCGCGTTGAAACCCTTTGATCGGCCTCTTATCCGAGTTCCATATGCCGAAGATCACGACCCTCCTGCCCTCGATCTCCCCTACGACAGGGGATGAGGGGACCGCTTCACAGATCGTATAGCTCCAGGGCAACGTCTCATAACACCATTTCTTCCTACCGTTCCTGGCGTCGAGGGCGTAGACGGTCCTGTCGGACGAGACGACGAAGACCGTGGGCTCGCCGTTCACCCAATCGAAAGCCGGGGCGGAGCTCAACGCCCCGCCGGTCGTGAACTCCCACACCTTCTCCCCGCTGAGGGCGTCCAGACAGTAGAGGTTTTGATCGTAAGCTCCCACGAATACGAGCATCCTGCCGTCCACCTCCGCCGCCACCGGCGATGATGACCAAACGCTCACGCCCCGCCTGTATCTCCAGATGTGCTCCCCCAGATCGAAACGCCACCTCAGCCGGAGCTCCCCCGATGTGAAGTCCACCTGGGGCTTATAACCGGTATGACCCTGATCGCCCCCGAAGAAGGGCCATTCGGTCGACCCGATGATCTGAACGAGGAGGAGGATCACCGCGATCCTCATCTCAGCTCAAGCCTCCCGACGCATCCTTTCAAACATCTGCCGCAGTAGATGCAGCTTGACAGATCCAGTTTCCCCCTCTCGATGGCGCCCATCGGGCAGACCCGATCGCACTCCCCACACCCCGCGCATTTACCGGTGCTTCCAAACCTGAGAAGGGATATCTTAGATATCAGCGAGAGGAAGGTCCCTAGAGGACAGATATATCGACACCACGCCTGTGGGATCAGAAGTGAGGTGCTCAGCACGACGAACAGCGCCAACAGCGAGGAGTAATCGAGCTCGCCTCCGTAAAGCACACACCAAGGGTTGGTCACGAAAACCCTGATAACCACCAACGTCATCCAGATCCCCAGCGCCGGATACCTCACCCTCTTCAGCCTCTCGGCCAAACGTCGGCTCAAAAGCGCGGGGAACATGATCAGAAGCAGCAGTATGCTGAAACAGGCCGCCACGTTCTCCGTGAGGAAATCCGTGGAGGGTTTGAAGGCGATGAGCATTCGGATGGCGATGAACGAGACGAGGACAAGCAGGATCAGATCCGCCGCCTTCGATCTCCTCCCGAGCCGTTCCCTCTTGAAAAGCGCGATCCTGCCGATCCCTTCCTGGAGGAAACCTAGGGGGCAAACCCATCCGCAGAACGCCCGGCCCAGCGTCAGCGAGAAGCCGAGCAGTGGGGTGAAGATACAGAGCTGACCGAACGCCCTCAGATCATCCCTGCCCACCTCAGCGATGCCCCCTACGGCGTCCCGAAGCATACAGAGGCATCTATGAAGGAAGATCACGAAGACGAAGGTGGAAACGGCCCTCAACGCCCATCTGGCCCGCTCCTCCCGCCCGAACCTCCACAGAAAGAGGCCTGAAAGGGAGAGGAAGAGGGAGATCAGGATGAACGGCGTGGCATCTATCCAGCTGTTAGCCACGGGTATCAGGGGACGGGTCACGATCTTTCTGACGATCAACCCGAAGAGATCATGCAGGCTCATCCATCTCCTCCTCGTCATCGATCAGGACGCAGGCCGATTCAGGGCTGAAACCGAGGTAAACCCGCTCGCCGACTGAGAGATGAGATCTGAGGAAATCGCGTCGGGGGAGGTGTGAGATGAACCGCACATCTCCGACGTCAACCGATACCCTTATGAAAGCGCCCCTATCCGATATCTCACGCACCACGCCCTCGAAATCGTTTCCCAAACTTAAGGGCTCGCGCGATACCCGCACCTCCTCCGGCCTGATACATATCCCCCCCGGATCGACCTCTCCCCCCCCCAGCGCTTTCACCTCGAGCCCGCCCACTTTCATCACGAGCAGGCCGCCCTCGTTCCGTTTGATCTTGCCCTTGAACAGGTTCTCAACGCCTAGAAAACGGGCGGCGAACGCGGTTTTGGGCCGATCGAACACCTCCTCAGGTCGGTCGACCTGCACCAGTTGACCGTTGTTCATCACGCCTATCCTGCCGGCCAAAGCGCGCGCCTCGGAGTAATCATGCGTCACGTGGATGACCGTCAGGTTCAGCCCCCTGTTCACCTCCTTCAACATGGCGTAGGCACGTTCCCTTGAGCTATAGTCGAGCGAGTGTAAAGGCTCGTCCAGGAGCAACACATCGGGCTTCACCGCCAGAGCCCTCGCCAGGGCGACCTTCTGTTTCTCACCTCCGCTTAACGAGCCCACCTCCCCCCGATCGAGGAGCTCCTCTATGCCGAGCATCTCGACCACCTCCCGCACCCTCCTCTCCCTCTCTTTCCTCGAGTATCCCCTAGCCCTCAAGCCGTAGGAGATGTTCTCCTTGACCGATAGATGGGGGAAAAGCCCATACTCTTGATATACGAACCCCACGTTTCGCCTCTCGGGCGGGATATGGGTGACGTCCCTGCCGTTTATCCATATCTCCCCCTCATCCGGCCGCCAAAACCCGGCTATCGTCTCCAGCAGCAAGGTCTTACCCGCCCCGCACGGCCCCAGGAGAACGAAATACTCCCCGCGTTCCACCCTCAACGTTATCCCTTTAAGGGAGAAACCCCCCCATCTCCTTCGAACACCTTTCAGCTCGATCATCTCCCAGACCTCATCTGCTGAAGATAAAAGCCTTCGCGGCGGGCTGCTCCCTGATCCACCTCAGGAGAATGAAGATCCAAAGACAGATTATGAGGAAAAGGATCGCCACGGGCTGAGCCTCCGAAAGGCCGTATTGGGTGAAGACGTCATAGGTGAAGGTGGAGATGGTGAACGGGTGGTAGGCCAGAACCATTAAACTCCCCATCTCCGACAGGGCTCTCGACCAAGTCATCACACACCCTTCAAATATCGAAGGCGCGGCCAGCGGGAGGGAAACCTTGAAGAAGGTTCTCAAAGGGGAGGCGCCCAGGCTCCGGCTGATCCTCTCCAGCTTCGGATCTATCGATTGGAACCCGTTCATAGCGCTGAAAAACAGAAAAGGCGAGCTGACGTAGACCTGAGCGGCCACCACCCCGAGATGACTGCCGGCTATGCTCACCCCGAGCGTCCTCCTGAAAAACTCGCCGATCGGCGTCTTCGGCCCCAACATCACCAGCAGCGCTATACCGACGATCGTGTGTGGGGTGAGGATCGGGATGGACAGCAGCGATTCCAACGCCCTCTTGCCCTTGAACTCCATCCTCGCCATGGCATAAGCCAACGGCACGCCGAAAAACAACGAGATCAAAGTGGTGATGGTGGCGGTCAGCAGGCTGGTGAGCAGGGCTGAGCGGAAATCGCCCCGCTTCAAAGTGGCGGCTAAGGTCTGAGGGGCGCTCTGAAAAAGCAGATAAAGAAGGGGGAACAGGATGAAACAGAGCAACGGGAATCCGAGGGCGAACATCACGAGGTGAAACCGCTCCCCTCTCGCGCCGCCGACGGCTAACAGCACGGAATAGAACAAGCTGAACGTGATCAGGCTCTGAACCCAGTAGGGGGTCAGGAGGAGTATCGATAAGATGAAGATCACCAGATACCCCATCAGCTTGGGCGATCGATACACGGCGGCGTACAGGATCAGGAGCAGCGGGAAGAGAAGGGATCTGCCGGCATAGACCACCAGGAGAAGGAACAGGATCAGATATCCGGCCAGATAGATCGACCACTTGAACCCCTTCGATCTCCTCGACCAGATGAGCCCATGGCACAGGAAGAAGAGGTCGGCGCACAGATTGACCAGGTTGGTCCCCCAATCCATCAGGCGAGACAAGAGGAGGAGGTGGATCGCGGTTACGGATCCGAAGGCGAAGGCGTATCCCAGCTTATCCCTTCCCAACATATCGCCTCAGCTTCCTCGGAACCTTTGACCTCCCCTTGGCCTCGGCGGGTGTTATGAGTTGATATCCCTTCGCCCTCAGAACCCTCCTGCCCTCCTCGCCGAGGAGGAGATCGAGGAACATCAGGGCGTGTCTCAGATGGGGAGCGCCCTTGGGGATCGTCGCGGCGTATGATATCCTGCCAGCATCGCCCTTGAGCGGATCGATATACCTCAGCTCACCTCGCAGGGCGGCCGACAAGGGGAGCAGGGCGTAATCGAGATCGCCCGATCCGACCGCTCTCGTCAGCTCATCCACCTCATACCGTTTCACCTTCAACCCCCGGATCATCGGCACTCTCGCGGTGTCGAAACATCCGATCCTCACCCCTCTTCTCGACAGAACCTCCCTCCAGTTGGCGGCGTTTATCTCCCCGGCGTATCGGCTCGAATCCGCGTAGGCGATCACCAACCTGTCGGCGGCGAACTTTATGAGCCAATCGGCGTAGCTCGGGGTGAACAGCTTCCTGGGCATGAGCATCCTCTCGATCAGCTCAGGATCGGATATGACCAGGTCCACCTCCCTCCTCAAATCGATCACCTTACATACAGCGCCCATGGGCTCGGACGGCTCGGCCTCGACCTTTACCTCCGGATGGATCTTCTCGAACCTCCCGATCAGCTCCTCCATAGCGCCCGACAGGGCTGAGTCGTAGAAGATGATCAGCCTCTCCTCATCATACGTGCAGGCCAGCAGGATGAAGAGGAAGAGCGATATGGAGATGAGCCGCGCAATCGCCCCTCTCATCGCTCACCCCTCACCAGCTCCCTCAGCTCCGGAGGCATGTTCCGGACGCCGACCGCCAGGGGCGGATCGATCGGCGGTTGACCGTTCTCATCCATTATCCTCTTCCCTTCCTCGCTCAACATCAGCTTGAGGAAATCCACCGCCAAATCATAATGTGGGGCGCCCTTGGGGATCGTCACGCCGTACACTATGGGCGATCCCTTGATCACTATGTACTCCCCCGGCTTCTTACCGGTTATCCTCACCTGAGCCTTGGCGTAGAGCTCCTCCAGATCCGGATCGCTCAGGTCGATCTCCCTGGGAAGCTCCACATATCTCAGCCTGTGCTGTTTGGCCACGGAGAGATACTCGAAGGCGTAGTCCAAGTCGAGCGATTCCAGCAGGGGCAGCAGCTCGACCGAGCCCTGCCTTATGTTGCTCGGGGGACAGTTCTCCATCAACGTCTCATATATGCTCCTCCCCTTGAGCCTGTCCTTGTAGTAGATATCCGCCAGCTGCCACACCATCAACGTCCTGTATCCGCATGGATCCATGTTCGGGTCCGATCTGCCGAACCTCACGTCCTTCCGAGCGAGTATCTCGAACCAGTTATCGGAGTTGATCTCATCCCCATATCTGCTCCTCTCGGTGTAGGCGATCACCATTCGGTTGCCGGCGAACTTCACATACCAGTCGGCGTAATCGGGCATCAGTATGGCCTCTATCACCTTGTAATCGGCCACGGCGACCAGGTCGGCCTCCCTCCTCAGCTCCGAGACCTTTCTCGCCGCCACAAGGCTCCCCGAGGCCTCCCTCTGCACCTCCACCTCCGGGTGAAGCCTCTTGAAAGCCTCGACCAGATCGGCCATCGGCTTCGACAGGCTTCCGGCGTGGAATATTATGAGCTTCTCCTCCCCGCCACATCCCGATATCAAAGCCGCCACCGCCGATATCAGAACAGCCCACCGCATCACCTCACCTGGAAGGGACATCCCCCTCACTCCTCGCTCAGATGCAGAAATCCGAATCGGGGCGATGTCATCCAGAGCTTAAACCTGGGGTCTTCCGCCCACCGTTTGTAGTCGTCCTCCACCTTCTCAGCGAACTCGCGTTCGATGATCTCATCGCCCACGATCGTTATCGAGCCGCCGATCGGCCCGGAGCGCCTGAACTTCACCTTAACCCATCTCCCATCGATTAAGAACCCGATGGCGGCATACCGGTCGTCCACCAGGGGTTCAACCTCTATCTCGCCCTCGCCGACGTGCATCAAAACCAGGAACTCCAGCTTCTTGGAGGGGGTCAAGCGATGTATCTCCAGGACCTTCTGGTGTTTCGTCCTGCCGTCGAACAGATACCAGCTGTAGGAGATGCTGAACGGAGGCGTTTTGGTGTATTTGTTCGGCTTAGAGGGGTCGAAGGTTTCGAGCTTCGGGTTTTCGGGGAGGATCACCCACCCGCGCATCGTCTCCGACCCGGCTTTAACGGTGAACCGGTTGCCCTCGACCCTCAGCTCCGGGCCCACGGCTCCCACCCAGTATGCCCTCTCCGCTTTCGGCCCAAGCATGACCCGGTCGTAAGCGATCACCACGTCGGGTTTGACGAACACCACCTGTCTGTACACCTCCTCGGCGAGTCCCAGATCCCACGAGCAGGTCGCATCGCCCGCCACGTAATCGAACTCCGGGCTGGTCTCATAGGCGATTATCTCCCCCTCTTTGATCAAGGGCGACTCGGTGTGGCCGTGGAGATCGATGCCGCCGCCCCATCCCCCCTCGGCCGGGGCGTATCCCACAAGCCTTCTCTCCCGCACGATATACCTGAAGGTCGGATCGGAGAACCTGTTTATGAGGAGGAGCTCCTCCGCCCTGGGATGTCTCAAGTTCTCGCCCCATCTCCTCATCCAATCGGACGGCTCGATAACAACGACGTTCCCCCAGCTCTTGCCCGGGTTCGGGTTCCCGTCATCCCCATATGAGGAGGCCGTTCCCAGCAGGAACTCACCGCCTTTGATTATCATCAGGTGTGTGGGCCGATGTCGGTAGACGTGATCCCTTATGCCGCATCTGAAGATCACCTCGGTCGCCCCGGCGCTCCAATCGGACCGCATCACCACATCCCCCTCGCCGTCGAACAGCAGCGTTGGGGGAAGCTCCTCAAGCGTCACCTCGGGGGAGCCCGGCTCGTACCAGCCCAAGGCCAGGGCGATCGGCACCACAAACGCCATCGCCCTCGTCGTCGAAGCCGACTCCTCGAACCTCAACAGCTCGTCCACCTCCTCGCTTGAGATCTCCGGCTTTGACAGCTCCATTATCAGCTTATCCCAGCCGTATCTCCACTTCTCGAGAGGATGCCCGCTCAACGCCCCGTCGATCCACCTGATCGGCTCCCCCAGAGGCCCGACCGGCCCGAGCATCCTCCTCCTATCGTTTATCGGCCGGACGAGCTCCGAGTGGGTGAGGAACCCGTAGACCAGCTTCTTTCGGTGGAACCTCCTCTCCCCGAACACGTTCCTCAAGTAGAGGAACGAATACCCGTAGCCGGCGAGTGGGCAGTGACACCCCGTCCTCTCGTTGAGCCATCTCCGGCCCCCGCGTTTGCCCTGGTGGAGCGTGAAGTATCTGTCGACGTTCGACAGCCACATCCCTATATGCCACAGTATCGCCCTCTCCCTCGGGGTGAGCGGCTCCTCGATCGACGCCAGCGTCCAGGGCAGCACGTTCATATCCCCTAGATATCTGTTGAAGAACTCGCGCAGCTTCTCCACCTCCTCGTCCGCCTCGCCCGGGGTAGCGGCGACCATGTCGAAAAGCGTCGCGACCGCGCCGGGGAAGAACGGCCCGTGGTGGTGGAAGGTGCAGTATCCGTCCGTCCGAGCGTCCTTGAGGATCTCCTTTATCCTCGACCTGAAGTATTCCCTCAGCTCCGGATCGGGCGCGAACATCGCTCCGAACTGAACGGCCAACATCCGCCACCCCAGCTCATACCTCCTCCACCCCCCCTGTGAGGGGAGCTTACGCTGAGCCTCCGGGAGGGCGGGCACGAAGGTCGATCGGGCGATCCCGGCCGGCAGGAACCCCTCCCTCTCGCACTCCCTCCTGAGCCATTCGAAATATCGCCTGAACAGCCTGGGATATCTGGCTATCCTGTCCTCGATCTTCGGTATATCCTCCCTCCTGAACAGCATCCTGGGATGTTCCAACTTCGGAACCCTGACGAACCTGTGTTCCCTGACGATCCGCCCGCGCGGGGAGGTGAGGGCGATCGTCAAGGTGAACGTCCCGGTGCTTTTCAGCTCGAGTTCGATTAGATGCGATCGGCTCTCAAGCGGCGAGAGGATCAGGTCCATTCCCCCGATATCCTCCACCTCGTCCATATAATTCCTCGCCTCAT
The DNA here is from genome assembly GCA_003645735.1 of Candidatus Poribacteria bacterium. GTDB lineage: Bacteria > Poribacteria > WGA-4E > B28-G17 > B28-G17 > B28-G17. The sequence continues at coordinate 2,437 of QNBQ01000008.1, read as the reverse complement.
AGTCCAAGTGCACTTTCTGGGGGGTGTTAAGCAGGTTTCGCAGCTCGATCCTGAACCTGACCGGCTCATCATGGTAGAACAGCGATCGATATCTCTCGGGTATCGATTCGGCGCACGGCGGCTCGCCTACCACCTTCACCCTCACCGCTCCCTCGGCCGTCCTCTCGACCTTGAGGGCATCTATCATGAGAAACGGGCTATATGCCTTGACCCTGATGAGGTGCCTGCCGGGCGATAGATGGAGAACGGGCGCGTTCCACCTCCAAAACTCCTCCGTCCCATCGACCAGGAACTGCATCTGATCGGGCGTCATCCATATCTCCCTCCGCCACGGATACTCCGGCCCATCGTCCAACGATATGGTTAACGGCCCGGGCCGATCATACTTGCTGAGCGGGATAGGAGGTGCGAGCTGAGGATCGCTCACCGAGCTCACATCCGCCCATCTCTCCTCGACCGTCCTCCCCTCGGCATCCACCAGGGCGATTCGAACGGTGAGGTTGTTATCCACGCTGAACCTCTTGCTCATGCCTCCCCCCAGATCGATCGAGACGGAGGTTCGCCGGCTGAAACGGGGGCTGACGTCGAGGGCGTGGCCGATCCTATGCAGCGTCCTCTTTTCGAGCGAGATCGGCGCCAGGAAGACGGCCAACCTGGTGCGGAGCTCCAGCTCTATCCGGTCGGACGGTATCAGCGGCCACCAGCTGTTGTTCGGAGGCGTGATGGCCTTCAAAAGCAGAGGTTCAGCCGGGAGATCCACCTCACCGGTCGCCTTCAGCTCGCCCGGATCCACCCTCACCACCTTCCTCGTTTTCCAGCAGGCGACGAACAGCTCTGAGCCGCACCCTTTCAGCCATCCGGGCGGCGCGAACGTCTCCAGGGCCACCGGCATGCCCGGAACCCTCACCTCCCCCACCACGCTCAGCTTCACCGGATCTATCGCCACCACCCTGTCTCCCAAAGCATCCGAGACAAATAGCCTGCCTCTCGTGGGATCCGAGGCGATATCGGATGGGTATCCCCCCAGATCTATCACCTTTACTAGCTCGCCGGTGCCGACGTCCACCACCCCTACCCTGCCGGTGGAGGGGGATGTGAAGAACAGTTTGCCGGCCGAGATCACCATGGCGTCCGGACCGGGCGTCTCCTTCAACGGCTCGGGGAAGCTTTCGAGGACCTTCGGCCCTTCTGTCACGGGCCGGACGTCTATCTCCCTGGAGACCCTCCCCTCCTCGGTCACCGCCTCAACCCGGAGCTTATGGGGCGAGGGGGAGGTGAAGCGCACCCAACCGGGCCTGTTCCGATTTCCCACCTCAGCGGACCGCCTCCTGGCGAATCCATACCATTCCCTGTCGGCATATATCCGCTTGAACGTCTCGAGATCGATGACGACAGGCTCGAGCCACACGATCAGCCGTCCATCCCCTTCCGCCTCCAGATGCGCCACCTCCCAGGGCAGGGCCGCCTCCGCCGAGATGGAGCGGCTTTCCAAGTCGATACAGATCACCTTCCTCCCCTTGAGGCAGCCCACATATAGACGCCTCCCATCAATCGCCATCGTCCACGGCGCCCCATCGATCGAAATCTCGCCTCTCAGGGAGAGATCGGACGGTGCGAGCACCTGAACCTTTTCCTCGGTCGAGTTCGCGACGTAGATCGAATTTGAGACCCTATCGATCACCAGATCGGCGATGTATCCCCTCAAATCGACGGAGTTGATGACCCTTTCGCTTTGGGGATCGAAGGCAGCCACCCTCCCTGCCTCAGGACATGTGAAAAACAAGAGGCGTTTGCCGCCGATCTCCCACAGATCGATGACGTCCGGGCCGGGCCTGTGCTCCAGCGGATAAGGGAACCGTCTGACAGGGCGCCTGTCGCTGTGCCTCCACAAAAGCGCCCATACCCTGAGGTCCACCGGGCGGGGCGTCTCGACTGGGAAGATCAGCTCAACCCCCTCTTCGACCCTCCGGGGTTTGAGGTATATCCCTCCGCTGGCGGAGGGATCCCGTCTCAGCTCCCACTCCCCTCTCATCTCGGCCCTCTCCGCCTCCCAGGTGCCGATCTCCCCCACTTTCGGCAGAGGGAAGAGGGTCTGAGCGGTGGAGAGGGCACAGATGACCAGGCTCAAAACGACGAAGCAGCTTAGAAACCTCAACCGCCCGATCATGATTTGTTCCCCCTCTTGGCGGAAGCAGCGATCTTGAGGGATCCCTAAATTCTAACTCCAACTCCTACCGTCCGTCAAGCTCCCATAGGCTGAGGTTGAGACAAGAGTTGGGACAAGTTTACAGGGAGCCTCCCAAGGAGGGAAAATAAAGGAGGCTCCCATGAGAAAGTCTATCCCATTTTTCAAATTCATGCAACTGATTTTCGACGACCCCGATCATGCCAAACATGCCGCCCAAATAGCCCAAGCGATCCTCAAAGCAAGGAAGCT
>QNBQ01000007.1 GCA_003645735.1 Candidatus Poribacteria bacterium | reverse complement strand
GATCAACAGGCCCAACATACCGGGAATTAGGATACACCAAACGGCTTCCGATTTCAACTCGCGCCCCTTCGGGAGTTCGAAAGATCCTCCCTTGAGAACGGGGCCTTCGAAAGTGTAAAATTCTTTTCGCGCAGGCCCTTTCCCGGAAGAGGGTCGGAGATGGAAAGGAGGGAGAGGAAAGGCAGGATATTAATAGTTGAACGGGATATCTTCACGCGTGAGGCCATCAGGAGGGCCTTGGAGGAGGAATACGAGCTTTTCTTCACCGACAGCGGGCTTGAGGCGATGAGGTTGGCCAAGGAGCTGGAGCCGGATCTGATCATCATAGAGCCGCTCATCCCCGGGATGGATGGTTTTCAGCTCTGCTTATATCTGAAGGGTGAAGAGGAGACGAGGGATACGCCGATATTATTATTGAGCATGCTTTCGGCCAAGGAGAGGGCCGAGCAGGTCGGGGCAGATGGGTTCATGCTTAAGCCGGTGAACAAGGCCGAGCTGAGGGAGAAGGTCGAAAAGCTTTTGAGATCTAACCGCAACAAATAAAACCAGGGGAGTGGGGGTATGTTGGAGAGGATTCCCTCACGGGTGCCGAATCTGGACAAGATACTCGGTGGGGGCATTCCTCGAAACAGTATTATCATGATCTCCGGCGCCCCCGGGACCGGTAAGACGGTTCTGGCGAGCCAGATCGCCTTCCCCCACGCCCCCCCTCAGGAGAAGGCTCTGATAATCACAACCGCCTCCGAACCGCTCCAGAAGACGATCCGCTTTATCCAGCAGTTTTCATTCTTCGACGTCTACAAGGTCGGCACCAGCGTCATATATGAGGACATAGGCCCCATACTGCTGGAGAGGGGTATAGAGGATGGGATCGACAGGATTTTGGAGCTCGTCGACAGATATGACCCCTCCCTCCTGGTCATAGACACCTTCAAGGCGTTGAGCGATCTGGCAACGTCGGCCGACACCCTCAGGAGAAACGTCTATAGGCTTGCCGGACATCTCTCGGCGGTCGATTGCACGACGTTGCTCATAGGGGAGTATCAATACAAGGACATGTTCAGGCTGCCGGAGTTCGTCATAGCCGACGGGATAATCGAGCTGATAAACAAGCCAATAGGCTTGAGGAGCTACAGGTCGATAAGGGTTTTGAAGCTGAGGGGGAGCGATTACATCTCAGGCGAACACGCCCTCAGGATAACTTCGGACGGGCTGATCGTCTTCCCGAGGTTCGTGACGCCTCCGGAGCCGGTCAGCTACGAGGTGAGCCTGGATAGATGCCTGACGGGGATCGACGGGCTGGACGAGCTTTTCGGCGGCGGGATACTGAAGGGGACCACGACGCTTGTGGCCGGCGAGCCGGGAACCGGAAAGACGGTCACCGCCCTCCACTTCCTCCTGAACGGGGCGATGATGGGCGAGAAAGGGGTCTACGTCTCCTTCCAAGAGGACCCCAACCAGCTCAGACAGATAGCCCTCAACTTCGGGTTCGACTTGTCGCGGCTGGAAAGCGAGGGGCTGGTCGATATGTTCTACACCTCCCCGGTGGAGCTGGACATAGACGAGCACATAATGAAGGTGATGGAGAGGGTGGAAAGGATAGGCGCGAACAGGATAGTTATCGACAGCGTCGGGGATCTGGAGGCCGGGGCGGCCAGGGATCACGACAGATACTTCAACTACGTCTACTCGATGGTCCAGTATTTCAAGAACAACGTGATAACCGCGATGCTCACGGCGGAGATGAGCGAGATGTTCGGATCGGGGCTCATAATGACCGGGAAAGGCATCTCCCATGTCGCCGACAACGTCATCATCCTCAGATACGTTGAGATAGAGTCGAAGGTTAGAAGGGCGCTGACGGTTCTGAAGGCGAGGGGGTGTGCCCACAGCAACGATATCAGGGAGTATGTCATATCGGAGAGGGGGATAAGGGTCGGCGAGTCGCTTCCGTTCGTCAGATATGCCTTCAGCAACTTAGTTTACCCTTCGCCTCGGAGGGAGAGGAGCGATGAAGGAGCCCCTTTGGTTTGATAAGCTATACGCCCTGGGGACCAAACTGGGGACCAGCTTGGACGGGCAACGCGAGGTGGAGATCTTCCTGAAGGAGCTGGCGAAGGCCATCTCGCCGAAGCTCGCCTTAGTCCTGCTGGTCGAACGCGGTTCTGAGCTCCGGGTAGTGGCCTCCCACGGTATGGAGGGGTTGATCGGGGAGTCGATGCCTATGGGCGAGGATCTGCGCAGATGGCTTCTGAAGAAAGGCGTCCCCCTTCCCCCGGAGGGCGACCCCAGGTTTTACATCGTCCCGATAACGATCGAGAACCAGCTCCTCGGGGTCGTCTCCGTTTTAAGCTCGGCTGAGACACGCTCGCCCGATCTCCTCGACGAGGAGGTTAAGTTCGTCAAATCCGCGGTCAATTACCTGGCCCCTATCCTCAGGAACATAAACCGATATGGCGAGGCGCTCAAACAATATAGAGAGGCGTTTAGGCTGCTGTCGCTGCTCGAGGGGTTGTCTGAGGAGCTTATAGCCGAGGAGGATCTCCACCCCATTATCGATCGCATAGTCGATCGGACACCTCCGGCGGTCGGCGTGAGCAGGTGTATCCTTTTCCTCCGGGATGAAGCGGGGAACGGCTTGACCTTGACGGCTACGAACGATGAAAGGATAAAGTCGATGCCGGATGAGCTTAAGCCGAGCTATTCGATTGAGGAAGTTCAGGAACAGGTCAGGGGGAGGATGCCGATCGAAATCGAGGGGAAGGGGAGGAGGTGGAGCGGGATAGGTTTGAAGAGGGGGTTGCTGGCGCCGATATTCGCCGGGAAGGAGTTGGAGGGGATTATCATCTACGACACGCCGGGCCAAGTGAGGCTGTTCTCCCCTATGGAGAGGATAGCTGCCAGGCTGATAGCCGCCTTCGCCGCCATGGCTATCATCCGCGCCAAATTGATCCGACAGATCAAGGAGAGACACCGGGAGGAGATAAGGCTTGAAAGGTTGAAAGCCCTGGGCGAGATAGCCAGCGGAATTGCCCACGACTTCAACAACGCCCTGACCGGCATCCTCGGCTACATCCAGATACTGAAGCTGAGGCTGTCCGATCCCCAGCTCCTCAAATTCGCCGAGCTGGCCGAGGAGTGCGCCGTGGATGCGTCGAGAATCGTCCAAAGGATGCGCGCCTTCTACAAGGAGGGCAAGGCTCAGAAAGTGCCGCTGGATCTCAACAGCCTCATCTCGGACGTCATCGAGCTGACCAAATACAAGTGGAAGGATCTGGCCGAGATGAAGGGCATCAAGATCGAAATCGCCACCGATTTCGGCAATATCCCCCTTGTGGACGGCATAGAGGGCGAGCTTCGACAGCTTTTCACCAACCTCATCTTCAACGCCGTCGACGCCATGCCCGAAGGGGGAAGGATAACCATCACCACCCGCTGCCGGGACGGGAAGGTGGCGGTCGAAGTGAGCGACACCGGGGTGGGGATGGACGAGGAGACGAAGGCCAGGATATTCGAGCCGTTTTTCACCACCAAGCCGGACGGCACGGGATTGGGCCTTCCCATATGCCGGAGGATCGCCGCTGAACACGGCGGGACAATCGAGGTGGAAAGCGAGCCGGGCAAGGGATCGACCTTCACCGTGATCCTCCCGGCCTCTAAATCCGAGGAGCAGGCGTGGAAGCCTGGGTCAAAGGGAGTTCACCGGACGGTCAGGAGGAAAATTCTCCTCGTGGAGGATCAACCCCCCGTCCGGGAGGCGATCGGTGATATGCTGAAGGTGTTGGGGCACGAGGTCGTCGCCGTTTCGACCGGCGAGGAGGCCCTCGAAATCGCTGGAAGGGATAAGTTCGATCTGGCCCTCATAGACCTGGGCATACCTCAGATAAACGGCCTGCAGCTCGCCAAGATGTTGAAGGAGATCGATCCTCAACTGCCGGTGGTCATCCTGACGGGGTGGAGCGGGATGATAGACGAGGAATCGATGGAGAGATACGGGGTTTGGAAGGTGCTGCCAAAACCTGTCCAAATCGATCAGCTCTCCGAGCTGCTCTCTCAATTGAACTCCCCTAACGCGTGAAAGTATAATTTCCCGGAAACCGCCGGAGGGGAACGGGAAATGCTGAGGGAGATCTGTAAATCGAAAATACACAGGGCAACCGTCACCGAGGTGAACTTGAATTACGAGGGGAGCCTGACGATAGACGAGGAGCTGATGGAAGCCGCCGATATCCTGCCTTTCGAAAAGGTCTACGTCTTCAACGTCACAAACGGCGCCAGGTTCGAGACCTACGCGATACCCGGCCAGAGGGGATCAGGCGTCATTTGCGTGAACGGCGCCGCCGCGAGGCTCGCCCAGGTCGGGGATCTGGTCATCATCGCCTCCTTCGCCCTCCTGACCGATGAGGAGCTTAAAACGTTCAAAGCCAAGGTCGTGCTCGTCGACTCCAAGAACAGGGTGAAGGAGGTGCGGGAGGAGAGGGTTTCATGAGCGGGTATGATGAGAGGCTCACGGCCCTTTACGAGATAAGCAGGTCGCTCCAGACCCTCGACCTGGAGGAGGTCCTCAGGCTGATCCTGGACGGGGTGACGAAGACGATCGGCTTCGACAGGGCCAGGCTCTACCTGGTGGACGAGAAGGAGGGGGTTTTGAAGTGCAGGATGGCCGTCGGCGTCGACCTGGATCTGATCGATTCGATCGTCTTCCCGCTTGAGCCGGAAAGCAGCGTCGTGGCCAGGGCGGCCTGTGAGCGGAGGCCTTACATCATCCGCGACGCGCTCAACGACCCCAGGGTGAACAAAGAGGTGGTCGAGAAGCTGAAGATCAAATCGTTCGTAGCCGTCCCCATGATCGGGCGCGAAAGGGTGGTGGGGGTGATCTCCGCCGACAACCTCCACTCGCAAAGGGAGATAACCGAGGAGGATTTCAAGCTGCTGGTGACGTTCGTCAACCAGGCGGGCGTGGCGATAGAGAACGCCGAGATGTATGAGGAGCTCAAGGAGCTGAACAGATCGCTCGAGGAGAGGGTGAGGGAGGCGATGAGGGAGCTGGAGGAGAGCCACAGGCAGCTTATGCAGTCCGAGAAGCTCGCCGCCCTGGGCCGGATAGCCGCCGGGATCGCCCACGAGCTCAGAAACCCCCTCTCAAGCATCAAAATCCTCTTCCACTCCCTCGTCGAGGAGTTCGAACTCGACAAAAAACGGCCCGAGGACGTGGAGGTGATGAGGAGCCAGATAGAGAGGATGGAGGAGCTGATAAGGAGGTTCCTCGACTTCGCCCGCCCCTCAGCCCCGCTGCCACAATGGGTCGATCTGAGCGAGGTCGTCGAAAACACGGTCTCGCTCTTGGAGCATCAGATGAGGGGGAGCGATATCTCCCTGAGGATGGAGCTGGCGCCCGGTCTGGTCGTGTTCGCCGACAGAGACCACCTCAGACAGATGATCTTCAACCTCACCCTCAACGCCGTTCAGGCGATGCCGGAGGGAGGGGAGCTGAGGATAAGGACCGAGAGGCTGCCCGGAGAAGCGCTCGTGGAGATCTCGGACACCGGCGAGGGGATACCGGAGGAGATCATGGACAGGATCTTCGAGCCCTTCTTCTCGACCAAGGAGGAGGGCATAGGCTTGGGCCTCTCGATAGTTGAGCGGATCGTCAAGGAACACAAGGGCAGGATAGAGGTGGAAAGCTCCCCGGGGAAGGGGGCGACCTTCAGGGTCTACCTGCCGATCGAGGGGTGATTTGGGATATGGGAAGGGTTCTGGTCGTGGACGACGACCCCAGCGTCAGGTATTCGCTTAAGAGGCTGTTCACCTCCAGGGGGTTCGAGGTGGAGCTGGCCAGATCAGCCGAGGAGGCGCTCTCCAAGATCAAGAGATCCTCCCCCGACGCCGTGATAATGGACATAAGGATGCCGGGCATGGACGGTCTGGAGGCGCTGCGGAGGATAAAGGAGATCGACCCAAAGCTGCCGGTCATCGTCGCGACCGCTTACGGCACGACCGACACCGCCATAGAGGCCGTCAAAAGGGGCGCCTACGACTACATCCTCAAGCCGTTCGACATCCCCACGCTTCAGGACCTCGTTCAAAAGGCCGTTCAGGCCGGCAGGATGATGAGGGGATACGTCGGGCTGGAGGGCGAGAGGGTTTTCGGGGAGGGGGAGATGCTGATCGGCAACTCGCCCGCCATGCAGGAGGTCTACAAGCTGATCGGCCAGGTGGCCCCGACCGATATGACCGTCCTGATCCAGGGCGAAAGCGGCACGGGCAAGGAGCTCGTGGCCAGGGCGATCTACACCCACAGCAGGCGCGCGGATAAGCCCTTCCTGCCGGTCAACTGCGCAGCCCTACCCGAGCCGCTGCTTGAAAGCGAGCTTTTCGGCCATGAACGGAGCGCCCTCACGGGCGCCTACACCCGCAGGATAGGGAAGTTCGAGCAATGCGACGGCGGAACGATCTTCCTGGACGAGATCGGCGACATGCCCCTCTCCACCCAGGCCAAGCTGATGAGGGTGCTTCAGGAGGGGGAGATACAGAGGCTGGGCGGGACGGAGAGCATCAAGGTCGACGTCCGAATCATCGCCGCCACCAATAAAGACCTCAAAAAGCTCATAGCGGAGGGGAGGTTCAGGGAGGATCTCTACTACAGGCTGAACGTGGTGACGATCAAGCTCCCTCCCCTGAGGGAGAGGAAGGAGGACATCCCGCTTCTGGCCAGATATTTCCTGGAGAGGGAGCTTAAGAGGGTCGACAAGACGATCATCGGCTTCGACGACGGGGCGATCGAGAAGCTGATGGAGCACGATTGGCCGGGAAACGTCAGGGAGCTTGAAAATGTGATAAAGAGGGCGGTGGTGGTCTGTCACGAGCCGATCATAACCGCCGACGACATACTGATAGAGCGGGTGGAGCTGAGGAGGGTTGAGGAGAGGAGCACCGAGGAGCTTCTGGACGAGCTTTTCAGGAGAGCGGTCGAAAGCGGTGTGAACGACCCGATGAGGTGGATCGAACGGGAGCTGATCGTCAGGGCGTTGAGGAGGACGAAGGGGAACCAGTCGCAAGCGGCGAGGCTGCTCGGCATGAGCAGGACGACCCTCAGGGATAAGATCAGATCCTACGGCATAACCCTCGATTTCAAGGTCGAATGACCCCGCCTCACGATTCGAACTTGGCCAGCTCCTCCAAAAGCCTCCTCTGCCTTTCGGTCAGCCTCCTGGGAACCGTTATCATGACCCTGGCAAGGTGATCCCCCCTCCTGCCGTCGGGCGCCCTTATCCCCATCCCGGCCAGCCTCAACATCTGGCCCGACTGGGTTCCGGGCGGTATCCTGAGCTTCGCCCTGCCGTGGATCGTATCTATCGTCACCTCGCCGCCCAGGGCGGCGGTCGTGTAGGGGACCCTGACCTCGGAGATGACGTTCAGCCCGTCCCTCTTGAAGAGGGGGTGATCCGCCACGCGGATCACGACGTATAGGTCGCCCGGCGGGCCGCCGCTCCTCCCGGCCTCTCCCTGGCCGGGCACCCTCAGAACGGTTCCGTCCTCGACCCCGGGGGGTATCCTTATGGAGATCGTCCTCGGCCTCTTAACCCTGCCCGTCCCGGCGCAGGCCGGGCACGGCGTTCCGGCCCTTCCGGTTCCGCCGCAGGTGGGGCAGGTGGTGCTTATCTGGAAGAAACCTCCGAACCGGCTCTCCCGGCGGGTGATGAAGCCGCTGCCGCCGCAGCTCGGACAGACCCCGCCGCCCCTGAAGCCCGTCCCTCCGCACTCGGAGCAGCTTTCAGACCTCTCGACCCTTATCTCCCTCCTTCCGCCCAGGGCCGCCTCCTCAAAGGGGACGGTCACCTCGACCCTCAGATCGGCCCCCTTCTGCGGAGCCCTCGCCCGCTCCGGCCCGGCAGTCCTGAACCTGAAGGGGATGAAATCGGGTCCGAAGAGGTCGGAGAAGAAGTCGCCGAAGCTGCTGAAGATCTCGTCCAGGCTCAGCCCCTCAAACCCCCTGAAGCCGATGTCGTGCAGCCCCTGCATGCCGCGCTGATCGTAGATCCTCCGCTTCTCGGGATCGGACAGCACCTGATACGCCTCCGTTATCTCCTTGAACTTCTCCTCGGCTTCTTTATCGCCGGGGTTCTTGTCCGGGTGATATTTCATCGCCAGCCGCCTGTAAGCCCTCTTTATCTCCTCAGGGGAGGCGTCGCGGCTGACGCCCAATATGGCGTAGTAGTCTTTATCCATCCTCACGGCGGATCACCCCCGGCTCAAAGCCGGTAAAACGTATAAGACCCCGTTTTTCCGGGAACAGGCCTCCTCTCCCCCCTGCCCGACTTGTAGGGCACCGGCACGTATTGAACCGATGGCCTCCTCTGCATCGGCTGGGGGAAGAGCGTCATGAGCTGGTAGATCTCCGTGGGCATGTCGGTTGAGATGGGCAGCCCGAGCTTTCTGGCCTCCTCGACCGTTATGGGGTAGTCGTGCGTCCAGTGGCCCATGACCAGCGCCTCGGTTATCCGCTCGGCCTTCGCCTCGTCCATGCCCTTTTTGAGCAGCAGGGTTTTGACGCAGTTCCTGACCTGGTTTATGGCTTTCTGGGCGATGTCGGCCAGGATAAGGGTGTCGTCGTCTATCTCGCTCCTGTCCTTCATCTCCAGCACCTTGAGGATGCTGGCCGCGGGGTATTCGCCCAGCTGGGGGTCGACCGGGCCGAGCACGGCGTTCTCGTCCATGACGATCTCATCCGCCGCAAGCGCCAGCAACGTCCCGCCCGACATGGCGTAATGGGGGATGAACACGGTGACCTTGGCCTTGTGGTTGGCCAGGGCGTGTGCGATCTGCTCCGCCGCCAAAACAAGCCCGCCCGGCGTGTGCAGGATCAAATCGATCGGCACGTCGTCGTCCGTCATCTTTATCGCCCTCAGAACCTCCTCGGAGTCCTGGATCGTTATGTATCGCATGATGGGGAAGCCCAGCAGCGACATCGTCTCCTGCCTGTGGATCAGCGCTATCACCCTGCTCCCCCTCATCTGCTCTATCTTCCTTATCAGCCTGAACCTGCTGGCCTCCAACATCCGCTGCCTTATAAGCGGCGAAAGCGAGGCTGCTATGAAGAAGATCCAGAAGATGTCGAAGAACGACATGTTCACCTCCTCTCACCAGGGTTGATACTCGTCGGGATACCTCTTCCTCTCAGGCCTTTTGAAGAACCAGACCAGAACCATCCCCGCCACAAAGCCGCCTATATGCGCCCACCAGGCCACGCCGCTGCCCATCACGTGTTGGAACCCGAGCGAGAAGACGCCGTTCACGAACTGCATCAGGAACCAAAGCCCCAGGAAGAAGAGGGCCGGCACCTCGGCTATCTGCAGGAAGATGAACACGGGCACGAGCGTCAGAATTCTGGCCGTCGGGAACAGCAGGAAGTAGGCGCCCATAACCCCCGATATGGCGCCGCTCGCCCCGACCATCGGCACGCCGCTCGCCGGATGGGTGAAGGCCTGGGCCATGGCGGCCGAAACGCCGCACAGCAGGTAGAAGATCAGGAACCTGAAATGCCCCATCCTGTCCTCGACGTTGTCCCCGAAGATCCACAGGAAGATCATGTTCCCGATGATATGCGCCCAGCCGCCGTGGAGGAACATCGACGTGAAGATCGGCACCAGCGCATCGTCCAGGTTGAACGGGTTCCGCGCCAGCGTGTAGAAGAACCTCACCGGTATCAGCCCGTATCGCATCACCAGCTCCACGACCCTCGGCCCCAGCGACACCTCGTAGAGGAAGACGAGCGAGTTCGCGGCGATGAGGCTGACGGTGATGACGGGGAAGGTTCTCGAAGGTATGTTGTCCCTTAGCGGTATCATCCCTACCCCCTTCGTGAGGGAGGGGAAAACCCTCCCTCACTTCTCAGGATAGATCGCCACGTAGAAATCCATCTCCTCGCCGCCGGGCAGCTTCCTGTGGACCCACAGCAGGAGCCCCTCCTCAGGCTTGGCCTCCTTAAGGGCCTCGCGGTAATCCTCGATCGATTCGATCTCCTTACCGTTTATCTCCCGGATGACGTCTCCCCTGCGGAGCCCCTTGCTGTAGGCCGGGCTGCCGGGCCTGACGTGGGTTATGATGACCCCTTTCAGATCCTCCTTGTAGCCGAACCTTCTCGCTAGATCGGGCGTCAGCTCCTGGACGGTGATGCCGACCCACTCCTCCTTTTCGACCCTCGCCCCCGCCTCGGCGACTTTGGCCGGCCGCTTGCCGATCTTCACCTCCACCGTCCTCCGCTTGCCGCCCCGCCAGATCTCCAGCTTGACCTTCTTGCCCGGCTCGGTCGTGACGACCATCTCCTGCAGGTCGGAGGGGCCTTCGACCTCCTTGCCGCCGTATTTGAGTATCACGTCGCCCCTCTTTATCCCGGCCTTGTCGGCGGGGGAGTCCTTATAGACCTTCGAGACCACCGCGCCCATCGGTTTTTTAAGCCCCAGCTTCCTGGCCAGATCCGAGTCCACCTTTCCGATCAGCACCCCCAGGTAACCCCTCACGACCTCGCCCTTCTCGATGATCGACTTTATGACCTGCTTGACGATGTTGACCGGTATGGCGAACCCGATCCCTTCGTAGCCGCGGCTTGTGGAGACGATGGCCGTGTTTATCCCTATCAGCTCGCCTTTGAGGTTGACGAGCGCGCCGCCGCTGTTTCCGGGGTTTATCGGCGCGTCCGTCTGGATGTAGTTCTCTATCTCGGCCAGCCCCAGCGACTTGCCCTTGGCGCTCACTATGCCGGCGGTTATCGTGTGGCCCAGCCCGAACGGGTTGCCTATGGCCAGCACCCACTCCCCCTCGCGCACCTGATCCGAATCGCCCATCTTTATGGCCGGCAGCCCCTTAGCATCGATCTTCAAAACGGCCAGATCGGTCTCGGGATCGGAGCCCACCACCTCGGCCTTGAACCTCCTCTCATCGGCCAGCGTGACCCAGATCTCGTCCGGGTGGTTTTTAATGACGTGGTAGTTGGTGACGATGTAGCCGTCCTCCGAGACGATCACGCCCGACCCTAAGCTGCGCTGAACTCCCTCCTCCTCGGGGGGCGACCATTCGAACGGTTCGTTGAAAAACCTCCTGAAGATGTCGTCGAAATACTCGAACGGCGCCGTGGGTATCTTGACCACCTTCTCGGTGCGGATGTTGACGACGGAGGGTTTGACCTCCTGGGCGACCTTGGCGAAGATGTTGTTCAGCTCCTCGACCTTCGCCAGCTCCTCCTCGCTCAACCGGGCCGAAGCGAGGGGGAGCAGCACGAATACGAAGATCGAAACGGCGGCCAGCTTCCATCCTGCGTTCCCCATCTCAATCGCCTCCTATCTCCGTTTTCCAGCCCGCTCCGAAGATACGAACCGGTCTGCGGACCGGTTGACAGAGGGGGACCCTGTCCCTTGACCTCAGCCTCGCAACGACGGCTTTAACGCCCAGCTCGGGGACGGGGGGCCGGGATATCCTGGCCACCTCGGCCAGGATTGCCTTCGCTCCCTTCCGCTTCGCGTCCGCCTCGGCCCAGACGAAGGGGATCAACAGAAGGGAAAGGATGATCAGTCCGGCCAATCTCCCATCGATGAGCCGCCCCATCATGCCCGGATCACCCCCGTCGCCTTAAGCTTTATAGCCCGGGGAGCGTCGCCCCCGGGCATGGCCGACCTCCAAGCTCATTCGACCTCTATCGGTATCTCCCTCGGCCTGGCCTCCTCCTTCTTGGGCAGGGTCAGCTCCAGCACGCCGTCCCTCAGCTTCGCTCTTATGTTGGCCGCGTCTATCTCGTCGGAGATGGTGAACGTCCGCCTGAATTCGCCCTCGGTCGGGCACTCGTTCAGCAGATACCTGCCCTCCTCTTCCTCCTTGACCCTGCCGACGATCCTCAGCTCGTTCCCCTCGACCCTTATCTCCAGATCCTCCTTTTTGACCCCGGGCATCTCGGCCCACAGGATTATGCCCTCGTCCGTCTCGCATATGTCGACCGGCATGTAAAGCCTTCTGACCCTCCTGACCTCCTCCCTTTCGGCCATCTCACTCACCCCCTTTCACTCCGTTTCGGTTTCGACGGTTATCTGCCTGGGCTTGGCCGTCTCGGCCTTTGGAAGCGTCACGGTCAGTATCCCGTCCTTGTATCTGGCGGTCACCTTTTCCGCATCAACCTCGGCGGGGAACTCCACCACCTTGTGGAACGGCCCGAAGGATCTCTCCCTCCTGAAAAAGTTTCCCTTCACATCGGGCTCTTTTTTCTCCCCCTGGATCGTCAACGTGTTGCCCAGCACGGTCAGGTTGACGTCCTCCTTCTTCACGCCGGGGAGCCAGGCTTTGACGACGTAGGCGTCGCCCTTATCGCAGACGTTGACCGGTGGGTAGCTCACCTCCTCGCCCTCGCCCAGGAAGCTCTCGAACAGCCTGTTGACCGCCCTCTGCAGGGCCTCCAGCTCGGCGAACGGATCCCACCACGTCGAGAACCTCATCGCTCATCCCCCCTTTCGAGGCTCGGTTTTCCGCCCCCTTTCGGGGAGCAATACACGTGCCAGCGGGGAAGTCCAATGGGATCCGGCCTCGATCGATCCCCCGCCCGCTCGACCTTGTCATAAAGGCAAGGAAGCCCATCTCGCCTGTCAAATTGGCAGATCGCCGGCCGATCGGGGAGCTCGGATGATGAATTTTCATCTTCGCCCTCGACAGGCCGGGATCGGCGGAGGAACGGGGATAGGCGTCGAAACCGTTGTCCACAGCCCATCCGTCCGCGTAACCCTCCCCTTCCCGTCTTTGACAACTTGTCAAGGCCAACCCCCATCTTTGATAAGTTGAGGGTGACAAAATTTCACTTCGCTTCCCGCCCCGAAGGCGATCTCCCTTGAATTTTCGAGGGTTTTCAAGGCGTCGCCTATCTGGCATGTAGGTTGCTAAATCCGCTGATAACGGAGCGAGAGCAAGCCGATGTCGTTTCCCGCGAAAACCTCCTGCGGGAGCTGGGCGGCAGCGGCGCTGCCGGCAGCGTGAGGCTGGATTCGGAACCCTTCGGGAGACGACATCGGATAGCCCTCCGACTCCCCCCTGTGGCGCGGGTACACAGCGACCCGCGCCATTTTTTTACACCCTCACCACCTCGATCCTCTTCAAATCGGCGACCCCCAACCTGTGCTCCCTATCGGCGGCGGTGAAGATATACCTGCACCACTCCGGCCTCTCCCTGAGGGGCTTCAACCCGGCCTCCTTCCTCTTCCTATCTATGATCTCCATCCCGACCCTGTCCAGCGCCACCTCGTCCCTGGAGACCAGTATCGCGCCCTCCCTCCAGGCATACCTCGGCTTGTAGCTCGGGCCGAACTCGTATTGACAGAGCAGGGCGTCGCATATGACCAGCCTCTTCTTCCTCTTAAGCTCGCCTATGGAGCTGAGGTCGGCTATGTAGGGGTCACAGCCGTTGTCGTGGTATTTGTTCGGGTTGTGTATGGCCCCGAACCAGTTTTTGAGGGCGATCGTCACCCCGGCGATCTCATGTTGTTTCAAAACGGGGAGGTTTATCAGGGCGGTGCACCTCCTCAGGATCAGGCTGAAACAGACCGCCACGTTCCTGTGGATCGTCACGTCCTCGTCGTAGTTCTCCTCCGTCCCGTAACACTGAATATCCCTGCCGGTCCGGTTGATCCTATAGCCGGCCTCCCTCAGCTCGGAGTCGAACCTGTCCCAGATGATGATCCTCTCCGGCTTAACCCCGGCCTTTATCAGCCTCTCGGCCACGGCGTAGGCCAGCTCGGGATGGGTCGATAGCCTCCTCCCGGACAGCGTGTTGACCTTTATCCCCACCACGTCCTTCGGGCTGAAGATCGATCTCAGTCCGTCGATCGGGTCTTTGCCCGTCAAGGCGGCCAGCGCCTCGTCCAGCATCGATCCGAGCGCCCTGGAGTTGACGCTCAGATCCTCGGATATGACGCCCGGGTCCTTGGAGATCACCACCTTCGACCTCCCGCCTCCGATGAGGCCGAACCGCATTCCCGGCAGGCTTAAACCCAGCGCGCCGAGCGCGACGTTCCTGATGAACCTCCTCCTCGTCTCATCGTATCGCATCCTTCCACCACCCCTGGATGGTGAAGCTCAAGATGTAGTATAATTCGTGTGTCCCGGTGAGATCAAGTTTGAGAGGTGCGGGGTTGAGGCTGATAGAGGGCGGCCCCGGAACGGGCAAGACGACGCTTCTCATCGATCTGGCCCGGCGCGTCGACCCCTCAAAGCGCCTCCTGATCGCGCCCGATGCCGTCACGAAGCGGGAGCTTTCCAGGCTCGCCCCGGATCTTAACCCGATCACCATCGAGGAGCTGGCGCTCAGGCTCATCCGCTAGGAAAGCGATCGGAGGCTTATAACCCCCGAGAAGGAGCTGGAGCTGTTGGGGAAGCTGCTCTCGTCCCAGGCCCTTGGCCTCAAAAGCTCTTTCGAAGGGGTGAGGGGGAAGATCGGCTTCGCCAAGGAGGTTTTGGAGCTGATCTCGCTGCTGAAGATGAACGGGCTGAGGATGGAGGATCTGCTGGAGCGGGCCGATAACCCCTCCTGCAGGGAGAAGGTCGAGGATCTGTTGGCCATCTCCTCCGCTTATGAGGAGCTGCTCGGGTTCGAGGGCCTTATAACGAGGGCCGATCTGCCCTGGAGGGCCATCCGGGCGATATCGAAGGGGGAGACGGGGCTTGAAGCGGTTTTCCTGGACAAGCTCGAAAGGCTGAGGTTGGGGGAGTATGAGCTTTTGAAGGCGCTGGGGTGCGAGCTGACGGCGACGGTCGACCCCGGTATGGACGGGGGAACGATCGGGGAGAGGTTCAAAGAGGAGCTTGAGCCGGAGCTGATGAGGCTCGACCTGAGGCGTCGATCGCCCTCATACGTCTCGGAGATAGCGGAGGGGATAGCCAGGGGCGGGGAGGTGAAGCT
>QNBQ01000006.1 GCA_003645735.1 Candidatus Poribacteria bacterium | reverse complement strand
ACTTCGACAGTTCTGCCATCCGCGACGAGCATCCTGGTATGCGCTAAAGGCTTTATACCGATCTCCTCGGCAAGCTTAACCGGCAAAGCGGTGTGAAAAGAGCCTGTATCGGCCAACATAATCACCCTTTTAGGCTCCCCTCCGTCCGGAGGGGCTATGAGAACCTCAACTCTCACATATCCCATCACTCGATTATCTCCACATTAGCTCTGGGGAGGACGGCGGTTGTGCCGTCCTCGAACTCGACCTCCACCACCCTCACCTTCGACTCGGTTTCGAGCTGACGAAGCTCGACGGGAAGCGACTTCACCACGCCTATCCTCCCGAAATAAGGCTCCCTTATCGCCCTGACCCTGACGCCCACCTCCAACCTCGGCTCGCTCTCCCGCTCCTCTTCTACCTCGACCTCCTCAAGCGGCACGATCACCTCGGGCCTCAACACGCCCGCCCTTATCTGTGTGGCGCCGTTGACGGAGGCCTTCCTGCCGTCCAAGCTCTTGAGCAGCTCGAACGTCCTATCGGCCATCCTTATCTCGCCGAACCCCTCCGTTATCACCAGCGTCAGGCCTATCTCCTCAGATCCGGTTATCGCCACGCCGATGTCATACCCGAGGAACCTCCGCAGATCGAAGTCGTCCACCCCTCCCACGACGATCCCCCTGACACCGATCTCCCTCGCTTTGATCAACGCCTCATATGTGACCAGCGACCCGCCGACCACCACCTTCCCGGAGCAGCTCCCGTCTATGAGGTCGGGGGTCAACCGCTCATCGGGCGAGCTGACCACGACCTTCAATTCCCCTATCGATTCGCCGCCCACGCCGAAGATCCCCTGGATCAGAGCGCCTTTGGTCTCGATCACCGCCCCCCTCCTCGGGATAACCTCCACGACCGCCCCGTCCACGTAAGCGTTCACCTCTATCGGCGTGGGAGGCTTTCTGATGAGAACCTGTCCCGTCACCTCCGATATGCTCTCTATCGTGCCGGAGACCGTGGAACGGCACTGTGACCTGAAGAGACCGAAGAGGCCCTTGGTCTGGGCGATGACCTCCCCCTCCTCAACTCGATCCCCTTCCCTCTTGAGCATGTATCTCCTTATATCGCCCGGCTGGACGGAGAGGGCGTTCGCCACGTTTATCATCTCGACATCGCCGGGGAGGTCCGTCCTGGCGACCGGCTCCTCCGCCCTGACCCTCTGGCCCTCCTCGACTAACACCTCCCCCTCAAGCGGCAGGAGCCGCGTCTTCCTTATGACCGCCGCGCCCGTGACCTTGAGACCGGGAGTGTAAGCGTGTGCCATTTATACCCTCAACCATTCCTCCACGGATACGCCTGCTCGTTTCAAAATTCGCCTCAACAATCCTACGCTGATCTCCCCTCCGTGAGGGTTGGGTATTACCAGCCTGAGATTCCCTCTCACCATGAAAAGATGCTTTCCTCCCCCGTAAGGGCCCTCAAATCCCAGAGCCCTAAGCTTAGATACCAGCTCCCTATGGCTTACCGGCCTCAGTTTCACGACTAGGAACCACTATCTCGACGTCGCCTAATCTCGGGATAGGTAAGCCGAGGCTGACGCTCAGGAGAATCCACTCTTCAATCGCTGTCCTCAGATTTTCCCTACATTCCTCAAGTGTTTTCCCCGTGGCCCATACCCCTTCCAGCTCAGGAACCTCGCCGTAAAAAGGTTCCTCATCGTCTATTATCTCGAACTTCGCTCGCTTCAGAGCCTCCTCGATAAATTCTATTAACATCGCTGAGATCACCCCGCCTTTTCAAATCGGGTAAACCTTCAACGCCCTGATCCAGCTGAGCAGCTTTTCGACCCTGTTGGGCGTGCTCCTCTCGAACTGGAGCGGCCTGCCGCGGGCGTCTATTATCAGCCCAACGACGCCGCCCTCGACCTCGACCTCCATCTCATCGCCCTTCCCCGCGCCGACGTCGAACCCCCTCCTCGGCTTCAGATGGACCTTAACCCTCTCCCCAACCCCCAGAGGGTAAAGCCTCATCTCGCCGAACCTCACCTCGTCGTCGACCTCCCTCCCATCGGGCAGCTTGAACCTGATCCTCAGGCACGGCTTTCCCTCGTTCGTGATGCCGACCGGCGCGATACACGTCCCGAGGTGGACGAGGCAATCCCTCTCGAAAACCTGGATGGCCGCCTCCTCGTTCACCTGCGCCAAAACGCCCAGGTGGGGCATCATGAAGATGCTGTCGACCGCTAAATGCGTGACCCCCTCCGGCTGGAAGGCGTCGATCATCATCATGGCCGCCTGGCTCCTCCTGGGCGCGTGCGACAGAACCCCTCCGCTGCCGACTATTAAGTTCAGCCCCATCATATCGACCAGCGTTTGCCCCGTCTCGGTCTGGGCGAAGGCGTCGGAGATCGTCCTTTCTTGATGGACGCCCCTGAGGGTGACGGCCAGCTTCTTATGCTGCTCGAAGGCCAACCTCAGCGCCTCCCTGGCCAGCGCCTGCTCCACCATGAGCTCCTCAAGCGTTTGGGGGATGGTGGTGGGGCGGATCATTTTGTTCTTTATCCGGTTCCTCAGGTCGCGCTCGTCCAGCTCGAACGGCACCCATCTCATGACGTTGTCCACGCCCGCCTCGACCAGCACGTTCGATATGCTGTAGCTCATCCCCAGGTTGGCGCTGACGGTCCGGTTGAACACCCCCTGGAAGACGGAGAAGACGTCGGTGGTCGCCCCGCCGATGTCGACCCCGAGGATCTGGATGCCCCGTCTCTGGGCTATGGTCTGCATGATGTAGCCGACCGCCGCCGGGGTGGGCATTATGGGCGCATCGGTCCAAGAGATGAGCTTGTCATACCCGGGGGCGTGCGCCATGACGTGTTCCAGGAACAGCTCCTGGATCTTCATCCTCGCGGGGGTCAGGTTCTCCCGCTCCATGACGGGCCGGATGTTGTCGACTATCTCAAGGGCGACCTTATCCCCCAGCACGCGTTTTATCTCCCCGCGCGCGTCCTTGTTGCCGGCGTAGATGACCGGCAGCTTATAGCCCGTCCCCAGCCTCGGCTTCGGGTCGGCGGCCGCGATTATCTCGGCGAGCTCGACCACGTGAGATATCGTCCCGCCGTCCACCCCTCCCGAAAGCAGGATCATATCCGGCCTAAGCCTCCTTATCCTCTCGATCTTCTCGTGCGGCAGCCTGCCGTCGTTTGAGGCTATGACGTCCATCACTATCGCCCCGGCCCCCAGGGCGGCCCTCTCGGCGCTTTCGGCCGTCAGGCTCCTTATGACGCCCGCAACCATCATCTGCAATCCGCCGCCGGCGGAGCTTGTCGAGATGTAGATGTCGACCCCCTCGTTCCCCCTCTGCGGCTTGATTATCTCCCCATTCCTGAGTATCCTCCTGCCCGTCAGCTCCTCCACCTCGGTTATGGCGTTTATGACACCTTTCGTGACGTCCTCGACGGGCGCCTCGACCGTCGTGGGCGCCTCGCCGCGCACGACCAGCCTGTATTCGTCGCCCCTCCTTTCGATCAGTATCGCCTTGGTCGTCGTGCTGCCGCAATCGGTGGCCAGGATCGAATTAAGCTCGCCCATCTCCCCTCCCCCCTTCGGCGCTTATCCTCTCGATGGCCTGGAGCAGTCTTTCGATGTTCTCATCGTCCTCCATCAGGAGCGAAAATTTGCGGTAATCGGAGGAGGTGAGAACCGAGCTGACGAGCGGATCCAAGGCCACCAGCAGCTGGCTCGCTATGAAGTTGACCGGCTTCGAAAGCTCGATGAAGAGGAGCGCCGGGGTGGTAAACCCTCTCTTAACGATCTCCCTCGCCACCGCCTCTATGATCCGATCGCGCTCCTCCTCGGGTATATCGTCGGGCGAGATGAGCCCGGCGTCCGACCGCCAGACGCTCAGCCAGCCCGGCGTCGCCTTAAGCTCGCCTATCCTCCTCAAAACGGCCCTGATCGCCCTCAGCATCGCCTATCTTCCTCCTCAGATACTCCAGAACAGCGTCCCTCACATCCTCCTCGAACATCAGGAAGATCCCCCTGAACCTCTCAAGCCTCGACCTTCCCTCGAAAGGGCTGAGCAGCACGCCCTTATCGGAGACATAGAAGCTCTTGAAGTAATCCCAGCTCCTGGTATACTTCCTCGTGAGCGTCCTCACCTCCAGCCTGTCCGGGTAGAACCGGTATTTGGTGGGGAAGAAGAAGGAGGAGAGCGAGAGGAAGAGGACCGCGAAGGAGACGATCGCCAGAAAGGGGCCGTAGATCGAGTGTATCAGGACACAGAGGAAGATGAGGAAAGCCACGACGCCTATCGAGGCCATCCAGTTTCTCCTGAGCGGATGGACGGTCCAGGAGAGCTCAGGGTTTCCCACCCGATCGACCTCCCGGGCGACCCCTTCACTTAGGCTGTGATTCGGGCCCCTTCCCCTCCTCGGCCTGCGTTCCTTGAGGCCCCGATGGTGAGGTTTCGGTGGTCGTTTGAACCGCGCCCGACTCGGGCTTCACCTCGATCTTAGGCGCCTGACTCGTTCCCCAAAACTTGGCCAACAACAGCGCCAGGAGCATATAGGCGACCGCCAGCCCGACCGTCAGCTTCTGGAGGAAGGAGGCCGACCCCCTCCCGAACAAGGGGTTTGAAGGCCCCGTGCTGATTATACCCCCCAGCCCCTCGCCGGTGCTCGGCTGAACCAGTATCACCACCGTCAACAGGAAGCAGACCAGCACGAACAGAAAGATGAGCAGGCCGATCAACATCCCACATCACCTCTCGTAAAACTTGACGATTTTGGCGAACGACTCGGCCTGTAAGCTCGCCCCGCCCACAAGCCCGCCGTCTATGTCGGGTTGGGCCATCAGACCGGCGATGTTCTCGGGCTTGATGCTGCCCCCGTATTGGATCCTGACCCTCTCCGCCGTCTCCTTCGAGAACATCTCGGCCAGCAGCTCCCTGATGAACTGGTGAACCTCCTGGGCCTGCTGAGGGGTGGCCGTCCTGCCCGTCCCTATGGCCCAGACCGGCTCGTAGGCTATCACAACCCTCTCCATCTCCTCCTCGCTCAAGCCCTCCAGCCCGCCCACGACGTGATCCTTCACCACCTCCATGGTTTTTCCCGCCTCCCGCTCTTCGAGCTTCTCGCCCACGCACATTATCGGCCTCATCCCGTGCCTCAAAACCGCCTTCACCTTCCTGTTGACCGTCTCGTTCGTCTCCCCGAAATACTGCCTCCTCTCGGAATGGCCGACGATGACGTATTGGCAACCCAGATCCTTGAGCATGACCGGGGATATCTCGCCCGTATAGGCGCCGCTGTCCTCCCAGAAGACGTCTTGGGCGGCCAGCTTGATGTTGGAGCCTTTAAGGGCCTGAGCGACCGGGTAGAGGGCGGTGAAGGGCGGGGCGACGGCTATCTCGACGTCCTTAACGTCGGCCACCAGCTTTTTAAGCTCCTCGACCAGCTGAACCGCCTCCCCCACCGTCTTGTTCATCTTCCAGTTTCCGGCGATGAGCGGCATCCTCATCGGGTCACCTCACTCCTTGTCGGTCAGGGCGGCTATCCCGGGCAGCTCCTTGCCCTCGATGAACTCGAGGGAGGCGCCGCCGCCCGTGGAGATGTGGGTTATCTTATCGGCAACCCCCGCCTTCCTGACGGCCGCCACGCAATCCCCGCCGCCGATTATCGTTATCGCGTTTGATTCGGCCAGTTTCCTGGCGATCTCGTTCGTGCCACGGGCGAACTTGTCGAACTCGTAAACCCCGAGCGGGCCGTTCCAGAAGATCATCTTCGCCTTCTCTATAACCTTCCCGAACTCCTCCACCGTCTCGGGGCCGATGTCCATTCCCATCCAATCCTTGGGGATCTCATCGACCTTGACGACCTTGGAGTCGGCGTCGGGGGCGAATTTGTCGGCGACGACCACCGTCACCGGCAGCTTCAGCTCGACCCCCCTCTCCTTCGCCCTGTCCATGATCTCCCTGGCCAGGTCTAGCTTATCCTCCTCGACGATCGACTTGCCCACTTCGTATCCCAGCGCTTTGAGGAAGGTGTAGGCCATCCCGCCGCCTATGAGGATCGCGTCGGCCCTCTCCAGCATGCTCTCGAGCACGCCGATCTTGTCCGAAACCTTAGCGCCGCCGAGGATGACCACGAACGGCCTTTCGGGCGACTCGACCGCCTTGCTGAGATACTCGATCTCCTTCTCCATCAGCAGCCCAGCGGCTGCGACCGGCATGAACTTCGTCACGCCCTCGGTGGAGGCGTGCGCCCTGTGGGCCGTGCCGAAAGCGTCGTTCACGTAGACATCTCCCAAAGCGGCCAGCTTTCTGGCGAACTCGGGGTCGTTCGCCTCCTCGCCGGGGTGGAACCTGAGGTTTTCAAGCAGTATGACGTCGCCCTCCTTCATCTCGGCGACCATCCTCTCGACCTCGGGGCCGACGCAGTCCGGAGCCATCTTGACCTCTTTTCCCAAAAGCTCGCTCAGCCGCTCGGCGACCGGCTTAAGCGACAGCTTCGGGTCGCGCTTCCCTTTAGGCCTGCCGAGGTGGGACATCAGGATCAGCTTGGCCCCTTGCTCCAGGACGTATTTGATGGTGGGGAGGGCGGCCCTTATGCGGGTGTCGTCGGTGATCTTCCCCTCCTCAATCGGCACGTTGAAATCGACCCGCATCAAAACCCTTTTGCCCTTCAGATCCAGATCCCTCACGCTAACCTTTTTAGCCATAGCGCCCCTCCTGAAGGCTCAGAACATCCTGGCGGCCAACTCCACCAGCCTGTTGGAGTAGCCCCACTCGTTGTCATACCAGCCGAACACCTTGATCTGCGTCCCGTCGATCACCCTGGTGGAGGGGGCGTCGAAGATGCAGGAGTAAGGCTCGTGGTTGAAGTCCGTCGAGACAAGCTCCTCCTCGCAATAGGCGAGGATGCCCTTCAGCTCGCCCTCGCTCGCCCTCTTGAACGCCTCGTTCACCTCCTCGACGGTGGTGGCCTTCTCGACCTCGACCGTCAGGTCGGTGAGCGACACGTTGGGCGTGGGGACGCGGATCGCTATCCCATCCAGTTTGCCGTTCAGCTCGGGGATGACCTTCCCGATGGCGACGGCGGCGCCGGTCGTGGTGGGGATCATCGACATAGCGGCAGCCCTCGCCCTGCGGAGATCCCTGTGCGGCGCGTCGTGTAGCCTCTGGTCGTTCGTGTAGGAGTGGATGGTGGTCATCAGGCCGTGTTTGATCTTGAAGTTCTCGTGCAGAACCTTGACCATCGGGGCGAGGCAGTTGGTCGTGCAGGAGGCGTTGGAGACGATGACGTGCTTCTCCTTGTCGTATTTGTCATCGTTTACGCCGATGACGATCGTTATGTCCTCACCCTTGGCGGGGGCCGAGATCAGGACCTTTTTGGCGCCCGCCTCAAGGTGTTTGGCCGCGAGCTCCCTCTCCCTGAAAAGCCCCGTCGACTCGATGACGAGATCTATCTCAAGCTCCTTCCAGGGGAGGTTGGCCGGGTCTCTTTCGGAGAGAACCCTTATCCTCTTGCCGTTTACAACTAGGTAATCGCCGTCCACCTCTACCTCGCCGGGGAACTTCCCGTGGATGGAATCATATTTGAGCAGGTGTGCCAGGGTCTTGGCATCGGTTATATCGTTTACGGCGACGAACTCCAGATCCTTCAGGTCGTCCCTCTCCATCGCCGCTCTGAACGCCAGCCTTCCGATCCTGCCGAAGCCGTTTATCGCAACCCTTATCGCCATGCCGAAACCTCCTTTTTCCGCCGTAGTTCATCGTGAGGTAATTTTACCATAACGGCTGACCTTAGACAAGGAGAGGCGGCTCGATGCTGCGTCGTTTCTTGACTTTCAACGCCCCCTTTAGTTAAAATTCCCCTGAAACCCTCCCGACGAACACCGCCCTGACCGGGGGCGTGGAACCCGGTCCCCATCCAGTAGAGCTGGATGGCTTTCGAGGAGGAGCATATGCTGAAAAGGGATGAGAGGGATAACCTTTTGAAGCTGGGGAGGAGGAAGCGCCAGCTGATCGAGCTACAGGAGCCGGATCTGTTGAGGGATCTCTTCCCATACGATGAGCCGCCCAGGCTGGCCTTCGACGGGATCTCCGTCCCGATGTATCTGCCCGATGACTTCTTCATAACGGACACCACCTTCAGGGACGGCCAGCAGGCCAGGCCCCCCTACACGGTCGAACAGGTCGTCGAGCTTTACAAGATGCTCCACAGGCTGGGCGGCCCAAACGGCGTGATACGCCAGTGCGAGTTCTTCCTCTACAGGAAACAGGAGCGGGAGGCGGTCGAGAGGTGCCTCGAGCTGGGATACAAATACCCCGAGATCACGGGATGGATCAGGGCCAGGAAGGAGGATTTCCAGCTCGTCAAGGAGATGGGGCTCAAGGAGACCGGGATACTGATGTCAGTGTCGGACTACCACATCTACCTGAAGCTGAAGAAAACGCGCAGAGAGGCGATGGAGGATTACCTGGACATGGCCAGGACGGCGATCGAGGCGGGGGTCAAGCCCAGGTGCCATCTGGAGGACATAACCAGGGCCGATTTCCACGGCTTCGTCATACCGTTCGTCCAGGCGCTGATGGATCTGGCCGATGAGAGCGGCGTGCCGATAAAGATCAGGGCGTGCGACACGCTGGGATACGGCGTCCCCTGGAGCGAGGCCGCCCTCCCGAGGAGCGTCCCCAAGATCATCCACGCCCTCAGGGTCGAGTGCGGCGTTCCCCCGGAGCAGCTGGAGTGGCACGGCCACAACGACTTCCACCTAGTCATCGCCAACTCCCTCGCCGCATGGCTCTACGGCTGCGCCGCCGTCAACGGCACGCTTCTTGGCTACGGCGAGCGAACCGGAAACGCGCCCATAGAGGGGCTGATCTTCCACTTCATCGCGCTCAAGGGCGAGATGTTCGGCATAGATACGACCGTCATCTCGGAGATAGCCGATTATTACAGAAACGTGATCGGCGACGAGATACCCGACAACTATCCCTTCGTCGGTGAGAGCTTCAACGTGACGCGGGCCGGTATACACGCCGACGGGCTTCTGAAGGACGAGGAGATCTACAACATCTTCGACACGACCAAGCTGCTCAACAGGCCTCCCAGGGTGGGGATAACGGACAAATCGGGGCTCGCCGGCATCGCCCACTGGATAAACGCCAAGTTCTCCAAAAAGATCGACAAAAGACACCCCGGCGTGATCAAGATATACGAGTGGGTGATGAAGCAGTATGAGGAGGGGAGGACGACCAGCATATCGGACAAGGAGATGATGGAGCTGGTCAAACGGTATCTGCCGGAGCTTCTGGAGGGAGGGGATGTTTGAGAAGCTGAGGCCGCCTCAGGAGGGGGAGAGGATCGAGCTGACCGATGAGGGGCTGAAAACGCCCCCCAGGCCGGTGATCCCCTTCATCGAGGGGGACGGCATAGGGCCCGATATAACCAGGGCGATGAGGAGGGTGGTGGACGCCGCCGTCGACAAGGCCTACGGGGGCGAGAGGAGCATCGTTTGGTTCGAGATCTTCGCCGGCGAGAAGGCCAAGAAGCTCTTCGACGAGTGGCTCCCCGAGGACACGATCAGAGCGATCGGCCACTACCGGGTCGCCATCAAAGGGCCGCTCACCACCCCGGTCGGAAGCGGCTATAGAAGCCTGAACGTGACGCTCCGACAGAGGCTCGACCTCTACGCCTGCATCAGGCCGGTCAGATATTTCAAAGGCGTCCCCTCCCCCGTCAAACACCCCGAGAGGATGGACGTGGTGATCTTCAGGGAGAACACCGAGGACGTCTACGCCGGGATAGAGTGGGAGAGCGGGTCGGAGGAGGCGGGGAAGGTGAGGGAGTTCCTGAGGGAGGAGTTCGGGATAGAGATCAGGGAGGACGCGGGGATAGGGGTCAAACCGATAAGCGAGTTCGGGACCAAGAGGCTGATGCGGATGGCTCTCAAATACGCCCTTGAGAGGGGCAGGAGGAGCATAACGATCGTCCACAAGGGGAACATCATGAAGTTCACCGAGGGGGCGTTCATGAGGTGGTGTTATGAGGTGGCGAGGGATGAGTTCGGGGACAAGGTTGTCTTCGAATCGGAGCTCGAAGGCGAACCGCCGGAGGATAAGCTGCTCATTAAGGACAGGATGGCCGACATCATGTTCCAGCACATCCTGACCAGGACGGACGAGTTCGACGTCATAGTCACCCCGAACCTGAACGGCGATTACCTCTCGGATGCATGCGCGGCGGTGGTAGGGGGCGTCGGGATGGCGCCCGGGGCGAACGTGGGGGATGAGTCGGCGCTGTTCGAGGCGACCCACGGAACCGCCCCCAAATACGCGGGAATGGACGTGGCAAACCCTAGCTCGTTGATCCTCTCCGCAGTCATGATGCTCGAACACATCGGCTGGGAGGAGGCGGCGAAGCTGATCGTCGAGGCGATGGAGAGGACCTTTCTTCAGAAGCGCGTCACATACGACCTGCACAGGCTGATGGAGGGGGCGACGAAGCTGTCCACCTCCGAGTTCGCCTCGGCGATCATCGAGAACATGGGGTGATGGGGCCGTGGAGAGGAGCGCCGATTGGATGGATCAGGCCTTGGGCGATCTGGAGCACGCCAAAAGCGATATGGAAAGAGGGTTTTACGACTGGGCTTGTTTCTCCGCCCAACAGGCCGCTGAGAAGGCCGTCAAAGCCGTCTTTCAAAGGCTGAACTCGGAGGCGTGGGGACATTCCATAGCCGACCTGCTGGAGGAGATCTCGAAACACCACCCGGTTCCGGAGGATCTGATGGATAAGGCGCTGGAGCTGGACAAAGCTTACATACCAACGCGTTACCCCAACGCCCATCCATCGGGCTCGCCCCGGCGGAGGTATACCCGCCGGGAGGCGGAGAGGTTGATAGCCTATGCGGAGGAGATCGTCGAGTTCTGTCAGAATCTTCTATCCTCCCTACACCCTCGATGAGCTTCTGGATCTGTTGAGGCGGGGGATGCCTGAGCTGCGCAGGAAGCTGCCCGTCAAAAGGGTTGTCCTCTTCGGATCATACGCCAAGGGGAGGCATACCCCCGCAAGCGACGTCGATCTGCTCGTGATCTACTCGGGGGAGAGGAGGGAAGATGCCTACAAGTTGGTCAGAAAGACGCTGAAGATCAGAGGGCTTGAGCCCCACGTCTACTCCGAGGAGGAGTATGAGGCGGTCAGATCGACCGTCGAGAGGATGATCGATGGAGGTATAACGATCTACGGGGGATGAGGGATGGGGAGGCCGAAGATAAGCATCATAGGGGCGGGCAACGTCGGGGCGACGACGGCCCTGATGATCGCCCAGAAAAGCCTGGGCGACGTCGTCATGGTCGATATCGTGGAGGGGATGCCCCAGGGCAAGGCGCTCGACATGTCCCAGGCATCGCCGATTCTGGGATACGATCTGGAGATAAGCGGGACCAACTCCTATGAGGGGATATCCGGCTCGGACGTGGTGGTGATCACCTGCGGCAAGCCGCGCAGGCCGGGGATGAGCAGGGAGGATCTGCTTTTCGAAAACGCCCGCATAGTCGGCTCGGCGGCCGAGCAGGTCAAAAGATACGCGCCCGACTCGATTGTCATCGTGGTCACCAACCCGCTCGACGTGATGACCTACCACACCTGGAGGATAACCGGCTTCCCGCCAAACAGGGTGATGGGCCAGGCCGGCGTTTTGGATTCGGCGAGGTTCAGGTATTTCATCGCCAAGGAGCTTAACGTCTCAGTTGAGGACGTCCAGGCGATGGTGCTGGGCGGCCACGGCGACACGATGGTCCCCCTGCCCAGATACACGACGGTGGCCGGCATACCGATCGAGGAGTTGATGAGCGGCGAGAGGATAAGGGAGCTTGTGGAGCGGACAAGGAGGGGCGGGGGGGAGATCGTCGAGCTGCTCAAAACCGCCAGCGCCTTTTACGCCCCCGCCGCGGCGGTGGCGGAGATGGTCGAGTCCATCCTGCTCGACAAAAAACGTATACTCCCCTGCTCCGCCTACCTCTCAGGGCAATACGGGCTTGAGGACATCTTCATCGGCGTTCCGGTCAAACTGGGGGCGGGCGGGGTGGAGGAGATCATAGAGCTGAAGCTGACCGACGAGGAGCTCTCCCTCCTCCACAGATCCGCCAAGGTTTACAGGGAGGGGATTAAAGCTTTGGGGTGGTGATCTTTACGGGGGGTGATTCCCCGTGCTTTTCAAGCGCAAAAAGAAAAAGGAGTTTCATCTGACCCCTGAGGAGGCCCGCCAGGTCATTCAAGAACATTGGGAATACGCCCGGAGGTTCGCCGAACAGGGGAACGTGGCGGGGATGGAGATGGCGCTGGAGGTGGTGATCAACTACAGCCACGCGATAAACGAGGTCGTGAACAGGGACGAGATAAACAGGCTGAAGCTGATCGGCTACGAGAGGGGGATAGAGAACCTGAGCACGAGGATAGACGCGCTGAGGCTTGAGGGGAAGAACGAGGAGGCCGACAGGCTCATGACGCTCGTCCGGTCATACAGGCGCGAGGCGGCGTCGATCAGGGATGAGATGGAGAGGCGGGAGAGGATGAGGAGGAAGAGGTTCAAGCCGGAAGTGGAGATATGAGGTGGAGGAGGCTTCTGAAGTTCATCCCCACCTTTATCTTGGTCGGCGTCGCCGCCTACCTTTTCCGACCTTTTTACCTCGACTTCTCGCCGCCGGCCATCCAGCTGAAGCTTTTCTCGGAGCGGTGCGGCGACAGGCTGCTGGGAAGCCTCAACGCGATGGATGATAAGGCCGGCATCGCCGAGATGCTGGTCGAGATCAGGGGGGAAAACGGCTTCAAACAGCCGATCTTCTCGGGGAAAGGGAGGAGAAAGGGGATAGAGAAGGAGCTGTCGGTCGATCTGAGGTTCGTGCCGGAGGGGAGGTATAAGCTCATCGCGGAGGCCAGGGATGCCTCGATCTGGAGGAACCGCTCCTCCTCTCAGGTCGAGTTCGTCGTCGATCACACGCCGCCGAAGCTCGATGTGAGGCTCACCCCCTCCTCCCCGAAGATAGGCGGGGCGATCTCCATACACGTTAGGGCGTCCGAGCCGGTCTACCCCGGGATGACGGTCGTCGACCCGAACCTCTTCGGCAGGTCGAGCTTCACCTTTCACCGGCTGGACGGGGAGGGGAAAGTGTTCCTGGCCGTGCTGGGGCTGAGCCTTGAGGGGAAGCCCGGTCGATCGTCGGTTTATCTGTCGTTCAACGACAGGGCGGGGAACAGGTCGGATGAGAGGTTGGAGTTCGACGTCAGGCCGGTCGAGTTCGGGATGAGGTTCATCGCCCTCCCCCCCGAGAAGGCAAAGCTGTTGACGGACAGGAGGCTCATGGAGGAGGATCGGAGGAGGTTGGCCAGGGTCAGGGCGATGGCGGGGAGCGAGAGGAAGCTGTGGAGGGGGCGGTTTCTGAT
Organism: Candidatus Poribacteria bacterium; assembly: GCA_003645735.1. Classification (GTDB taxonomy): domain Bacteria; phylum Poribacteria; class WGA-4E; order B28-G17; family B28-G17; genus B28-G17. Next base: position 1,979 of record QNBQ01000006.1, on the reverse strand, counting down.
GCCGGTCGAGGGGATCATAACCTCCCGGTTCGGCGAGTTCAGGGTTTACAACGGGGGGCTGGCCCGCTCGAGACACATGGGCGTCGATATAAAGGCCGAGGAGGGGACGCCGGTGAGGGCGGCCAACGACGGGATCGTGATCTTCGCCGGGAGGCTGAACGTGCGCGGCAACACGGTGATAATCGACCACGGCCTGGGCGTCAGATCCCATTACTGTCACCTCAGATCGATAGCCGTCCGGGAGGGCGATGAGGTCGGGAAAGGAGATGTGATAGGCGAGGTCGGGTCGACCGGCAGGGCGACGGGGCCTCACCTGCACTGGGCGATCGAGGTGAACGGGAGGTTCGTCGACCCGATCGAGTGGACCCGGTATGAGTTTTGATGTTAAAATTCGTCCGGGGATGAGCGGGGCCTTCATAACGTTCGAGGGGATAGAGGGCTCGGGCAAGACGACCCAGGCGAAGCTGCTGAAGGGGTATCTGGAGTCGAAGGGGCTGGAGGTCGTGCTGACGCGGGAGCCGGGCGGGACGGAGCTTTCGGAGCGGATCAGGCAGCTGCTTGCCGACCCATCGCTTCCGATCCGTCCCGAGGCCGAGCTGATGCTCTTCATGGCCTCCCGCGCCCAACACGTGCGCGAGCTGATCAGGCCGGCCCTCGAAAGAGGGGCGACGGTCATATGCGACCGGTTCGCCGACTCATCCGCCGCCTATCAGGGATACGGCAGGGGGATAGATCTCGAGCTGATAAGCGCCCTCAACGAGTTCGCCACCGGCGGCCTTAAGCCCGACCTGACGATCCTGCTCGACCTCGACCCGGAGGAAGGGCTGAGGAGGGCCAGAAGGGGGAGGGGCGATCTGGACAGGATAGAGCTTGAGGAGCTGGAGTTCCACAGGAGGGTGAGGGAGGGATATCTCGAGATGGCCCGGCGCGAGCCGGATAGGTTTGTGGTCATCCGGGCCGATGTGGATATCGACTCCGTCCATCGACGGGTGAGGGAGGCGGTCGAGAGATGCTTAGGGATGTGATAGGGCACGATAGGATAGTCCAGATCCTGAGGAGACAGATCGCCGAGGGCAGGGTGGGTAACGCTTATCTTTTCGTCGGGCCGCCCGATGTGGGCAAGGGGTTCGTCGCCCTCAACTTCGCCAAAGCCCTCAACTGCCTCCAGGGAGGGGATGATTCGTGCGACATCTGCATCTCCTGCAGGAAGATCGACGACGGCCTCCACCCGGACGTCCAGGTCATCTCCCCCTCCGGCAGCTGGCTGAAGATCGATCAGATAAGGGCGATGCGGAGGAGGGCCGCCCTGAAGCCGCTTGAGGGGAGGTTCAAGGTTTTCATCATACGGGAAGCGGACAGGATGACGGACGAAGCGGCCAACAGCCTGCTTAAAACCCTGGAGGAGCCGCCGACCGATACCGTCATCATTCTGATAACGACCAACCTCAGCGCGATATTGCCCACGATCACCTCCAGGTGCCAGCTCTTCAGGTTCGGCGCCGTCCCGAAGGAGGAGATCGAGGGGTTCCTGAGGGAGAGGTTCAACCTGAGCGATCAGGCCGCCTCCAGGATAGCCCTCCTCTCGGACGGGAGGGTTTCGAGGGCGATCGAGATGGCCCGCAACCCGAGCCTCGCGGAGGAGGCCCCCCCGAGGCTTCTCACCGGCATGGAGCCGATAGAGATCTTCAGGGAGGCGGAGGAGATGGCGGGAAACCCCGAGAAGCTGGAGGTGCTCCTGACCTGGCTCCGGGATCTCATGCTGGTCAAGGCCGGGGTTCAGGAGGGGATCGTCCACGTCGGCAGCCTCGACCTGCTCCGCTCTCTGGCCTCCCGTCTGCCGAGGGGGAGGCTGCTGGAGGCGGTGAAGCTTGTGATGAGGACACGGCAGCTCATAACCCAACATAACGTAAACCCAAACCTCGCCCTGGAGGTGATGTGCCTGAAGCTCCTGGAGCTTCAGGGAAGGATATGACGATCGT
>QNBQ01000005.1 GCA_003645735.1 Candidatus Poribacteria bacterium | reverse complement strand
GGGATGATCGTCTCGATGAACCGGCGCAGAAGCTCCTGGCCCTCCGGCGCGTGGAGGCAGTATCGGAGGAAGCCGATTCTCCTCTTCCGCAGATGCGGATATTTCTCCAGCATCCATCCGGGGAAGTAATGCGGGCTTATGAGCAGGTTGACCGCCACGCCCGCCTCGGCGGCCCGATCCAGAACCTTCAACGTCTCCCTGATCGGCGCGTCCGAAACGATCCCCTCCTTCGGGAAGACGCTGTTGGGGCCGAACTCGATCTGGATTATGTTGACCCCGTAGCGCGGGAACTTCTCCACGTCGCGCCTCACCTGGCCGAAGTGGCCGTAGCCGACGAAGAAGATCGGGCGGGGGACGGGCTTAGGGTCGGAGGGGGTGACGGTCGGCCCGATGAAGGAGGGACCGTCGATGCGCGGCCTCTCCTTCCCCGTCCACCGCGGCACCTCGGGGAAACGCCTCCTCCCCTCCAACGCCTCCCTCAGCTCCCTTTCGAGCCGATCGGCCATCGACTCCATGTCGGCGATCTGGCTCAGGGCCCTTCGAACGAACCCCTTCTCCAGATCCTCCTCGGCGTAGTTGACGAAGTTCTCGATCACCGTGTATGTGACGAGCGGATAGCTGATGTCCTGTCCCCTCTCCTCGACCGACTCCATCATCCGCCTGAGCTCGGGGAGCTTCCGACGGATAACCTCCAGGCGGCTCCCGGCGTTGGCCGTCGATAGGAACCTGAGCTCCACCTCAGCCCGGGCGATCTCCTCCCCTCCTCGGCTCAGCCTGACCGTCAGCCTCCGGGGGCGGTCGTCCGCGCCGAGCGACTTCCCGGCTATCTCGACCCTCCACGCTCCTCTCCAAAGCGAGATCCGGCGGGAGATGTTCAGAGGGGGGCGGCTCAGGGAGGCGGTCAGGGTGAGATCCGGCGCCTCCTCAGGCGCCCAGAGGTCGAGGCGTATCGCGAAGGGGCCGTCCCCTTCGACCTCCACCTCCGGCTCGGGAGGCTCCAGAAGCCATCGATCATCGACCGGCGGGGCGATCGTCGGCACCTCGCCCTCCTCCAGCTTCAGGTCGTCCAGCCAGAAGCCGTCGGTCGGGCTTTCGGTCACGACCCTCAACGTGAAAAGCTCCTCTTCCTCCGAGGCGGTGAAGCTCGTCCAGATCCGCCTCCACCCGCCGGGCGATTTGGGGAGATGAAGCCTTATCCTCCAGTTGTGGCCGCCGCCCACCCAGGCGATCCCGGGGTCGTCCGACCTGACGTATGCGCTCAACGTGTAGGGCCTGCCGGGTTTAAGCCGGATCGGCTCCGAAACCCAAAGCGTCCCGTAGACGTGGGCGCCGAAGGGCGTGCCGTTCGTGAACCTCAGGGAGCGCCTCCCGCTGTGGGAGACGGAATCGTCGACGGAGCAGGTCGCGTCCGTGTTCCGCCTGTCCCATACCCACCCCTCCGGCAGGCCGTCGGGTCTCACATCCTCGAAGCTGTGATTGGGAACCAGGTTCGGGCGCGCCTCATAGGGCGTCAGCTTGAGGTCGACGAGCTCGACCTCCTCCCCAATCCCCGTGCCCCCGAACAGGAACAGCATCCACGCCCCGATGAGATACATCTCCTCACCTCGACCAATCAGTTAGGCCCCTCCTCGGATGACTTTTAGCTTGATGGAGCCGTTTCCGAGGCTTTCGGAGCTCATCCTCTCCCTTCCGATCCCGGCTTGCCCCCATTATATCCGATCTCCGATCGGCCGTCAATAGAATCGGCGCGGAACCCTCGAAAGCTTGAGGGGGTGGCATCGCGAAGGAGAGGCTTTCGCGCGCCCTCTTGACAGGAGCTCAAAAACGTAATACAATCTCCTTTGAGGAATCCCAGCTAGGGAGGGTCGATGATGAGAAAGGGCTTTTCAATCGTTTTCGTTTTGATCGCCATCTTCGCGATACACTCCATGGCTTTCCCCGCCAAGATCGATCCGGGCAAGCTGGGGGTCATTTATTACTGTGCCTTCCCGGTGACGATAACGCTGGACGGGAAGTTCGACGACTGGCCCTCGGTCGTGCCCTGGCATAAAGTTCCTCATGACAGGGGGACACAGCCGGCGCCGGATGACAACGACGCCTCCTATGAGTTCGCCTGCGTGGCCGATGAGAATTACCTCTACGTCGCCTTCAAAGTTCGCGACGACAAGAAGGTCGTCGGCGAGGATACAGGCTGCAACGTCTGGAAGGATGACTCGGTCGAGGTCTACATAGACGGGGGTAACGAGAAGGCGAACTCCTATGACGCGAACGACTCCCAGGTGACCATAGGCAGGGATAACGTGGGGGGCGATCCCGAACATCCGAAGCTGGGGGGATGCGTCGGTCAGCTGCAGGGGCCGAACACGGGGACGAAGGCGTTCGTTGTGGACACCGATTACGGCTGGGCCGTCGAGGCCGCCCTGCCGCTTGAAACCTGGGGAATAGAGCTGAGGGATGGGCTGGTCATAGGCTTCAACACGCACCTGAACGACGACGATGACAAAGGGCCAAGGGATCACAAGCTGATATGGAGCGAGAAGGACGTGGCGGACACGAGCTGGAAAGACCCCTCCGTCTTCGGGGAGCTGAAGTTCGTGGAGGTCAAGCTGGCCGTCTCGCCCCGCGATAAGCTTGCGACCGTCTGGGGCGCTTTGAAGAGGTGATCGGTGTGAGAGGGCTGATATGCCTTCTCCTTCTGCTGCCCCTGCCGGCGTTTGCCGGCCTTTTCATCGACGATTTCGAAGATGGGGACGATTTCGGGTGGAGGGTGGTGAGGGGTGAGTGGAAGGTCGAGGGAGGCGCATATGTGTCGGCGAACCCCATTCCGAACGCGGCGCGGAACCTCTCCCAGGTCTCATACACCATGTTGCAGAGCCCCTGGAGGATAAAGGACGGGGCAGTCGAGCTTTCCATTAGGTTCGACGAGAGGGCCGAGGGCGGAGACGAAGCGCTGCTGCTTTACAGGATGGAGGACGATGAGAACGGATACGCCTTGAAGATCTGGAAGGAGGGGCTGACGATCTATAAGATCGTCGTAGGCAACCTCATCACGATCAGAATGGAGCCATCGGTGGTGAAGCCAACGGTCAACCACGTGAAGCTGGAGCTCGAGGGGATGTGGATGAAGGTTCATCTGAACGGGGTTTTGAGGATGAGGATAGGCGATCCGGAGAAGAGCAGGTATGAGGAGGGGAGGATCGGCTTAGGGGTGCCCAAGGCGAAGTTCCCCGTTCGCTTCGAGGAGGTGAGGGTCGAGGGGGAGGGGATATACCAGTTCAGGGTGAACATGCCGGTGGAGGCGAAGGGGAAGCTGCCGCTCCTCTGGGGCGAGATCAAAGGGCGTTGAGAACCGGCTCGGTCACACTTAAGATCAACCTCCCTTGCTCGGATCGCCAGTTGCCCTTTTAGGCCCTGTTCGGCTACAATAATTGAAGCTCACAAAAAAGGACGAAGGGTGGGGGATATGGCGAAGGTAAACACGCTGGTAAGGTTTCTGGATTACATCTCGAAACACCCGGACGCCTCGGACAGCGAGATCGCCGAGGCCATAGGGGTCACGGAGAGATACGTCAGGATGTGCAGGGAGGACATCGACGTCCTCAAGCCCTACTTCCTCAGGCTGGTCCTGTCCAGGGAGGACATCAGGATCATCCTGTCGAAGTTCACGCCCATGACGGATTACGAGAAGGAGATCTACGGGAAGCTGCTTCGGGAGGTGGTCCCGCACGCCAGGGGCGTCATAAGGCTCGCCAGGCCGGAGGACGAGAGGAGCCCCAAACAGCTCAACGTGGCCCTGCTGATACCGTTCGGCTCAAAGAAGGGGGTCAGACACATCACCGAGTTCTGGCTCAGGGCGCTGCTTTACGACACGCTGATCTGGGTCAACCTGAGGGGCGAGGAGGAGCCGAGGCTGGCCGAGTCGATCGAGCCGGAGGACGGGTATAGGAGGTGGTCGATCAAGCTGAGACAAGGCGTCAAGTGGAGCGACGGCAGACCTGTGACCCCTGACGACGTGATAAGCTCCCTCAGGTCGAGCAGGACGTTCGCGGAGCTGATCGAGGAGGCCGGGAAGGACGGGAGGAGGGGCGTAAAGCTCACTTTCAAGAGGCCCCAGCCGCTTTTCAAGTGGCGGATGAGGCATTTCCCGATCCTCCCCGCGGAGGGAACGCCCTACAAGGTGACGTGCGGCGCCTACAGGTTGAGGAGGGCCTTCAGGCCGGCGGGCCTGCTCAGGCTGAAGGCCAACCCCGACTACTACCGGGAGAACAGGCCCCTGATAGAATACATCACCCTGAGGGAGTTTTCGAGGGTCTCCTCCGCCCTGAACGCGTTCGAGAAGGGCGAGGTGGACTTCATCCCGCTCAAGAGCCTCTATCAACTGCGGCGGGCCGAGGGCGAGTGGCACCCCCAGAGCTGGCCGTTCGACAACAGATACTACGTCCTGGCCATCAACAGGAAGGGGAAGCTCTCCGATCCGGAGCTGTGCGAGAGGCTGAGGACGGTTATAGATTACGACGCGATAAAATCGCTCCTCTCCGGCGAGGAGGTGAGGAGGAAAGCCGAGGGCGAGGATCTGGGGCTGAGGATGGGATACGTCTCCGACGTCGAGAGCGAGGAGATCCTGGAGCTGGCGAGGATGGTGGCCGGTTTTATAGGCTGCCGGGAGGTCGTGAACGCAACCGATTGGTCGCCCGAGGAGAGGAGGGAGAACCTCGACCTGATCCTCACCGGCATGATATTCGGCCAGCTGTTCCAGGGGCTGAGGAAATATTTCCACTCCAAGGGCGAGGCCAACCTGTTCGGCTACGCGGACGAGGAGGTCGACGAGATGCTGGACGAGCTGGAGGATCTGGCCGATCCGGTCAGGAGGAGGGAGCTGGGCGAGATAATCCTCAAGACGCTCCAGCGCGATCACGCGGTCATCCTTCTGGCCCCGTCCTTCAACTACTTCATCTCCAGCATGTTCGTCGAGGTGAGCGAGGAGGTGGCCAGCCAGGAGGACTTCATCTTCAGGCTGTCCGACCTCTACATCGACCGCGAGCTGGAGTAGAGGCTCTTAGTTCAGCCGTTCTATCAGCTTGGGGCTCGGCTTAAAGGAGACCCTCTTTTTCGGCGGAATCCGGATGACCTCGCCGGTCCTGGGGTTTCTGCCGAGGCGGCCCGCTCTCTCTTTGACCACAAACGTGCCGAAACCCCTTATCGTGAGCCTCCCCTCCTCGGCCAGCAGATAGGCGATCGAGTCGAGGAGGATGTCCACGATGTCGTAAGCCATCCACCTGGAGGTGCCGGTGGCCTCCGATATGATCTTAACCAGTTCCCTTTTCGTCACATCACCCCTCCTCGAAGCCGTGGTGTGTTAGCTATATCTTAACATAACGAGGCGAAATTGGCACGTCCCCGTTGATTTGCTCTCCCGATTCGGTTATCATTTAACCCGGACCTTCAATCCCTCTGCGAGGAGAGGAGCATGATGGGGAAGGATCCTTCAAAGGCGGGTTGGCGTCCGGAAAGAAGGGGGAGGAGGCGGAAGGGATTTCAGCCCCGCAGATACGCCCACCCTTACCCCCCCTATCAGGGACAGCCGGCCGTTCAGCAGCCGCTTCCCGTCCGACCGAAGCCTAAGCGGTTCGACGAGCTGCGCCGGCCGTTGAGGTTCATCACCCAGGAGGAGTTCCTCAGGATGAAGGCCGAGGGCTACGGGAGGCTCTACATCGACAAGCAGATAAGGCGGAGGACGCCGATGGTTTTCGTGCTGTATGACGAGACGGTGCGGGGGATCATCATGCGGAGGATGCCCTACAACCTCGACCTGCTCGTGAACGGCGAGAGGCGGAGGATAAACAAGCTGGACATCAAATACTGCTACAAACAGGCGCACGAGCCGAAGATCCTGCCCTACATCGAAGTGGACGAGTCGGTCAAGGCGCTGAACCTGGGGCCGGAGATGGATCCGTCGAAGCGATACCAGATCGACGATAAGGTGCTGTTCCAGTGCTACAAGGAGCGCCGGCCCATAATCCTGACCCTGAGGGGGGGCGAGGTGATCAAAGGGGTGATCGACTGGTTCAGCAAATATGAGATCAAAATCGAGCTCCCCTCCAAGAAAAGCGTCATCTGCTTCAGACACGCCGCCTACTCCCTCTCGGTCGCGATCTACTGACCCTTGGGGGCGGGGTGGGATCGGCTCCCATCCCGCCTTTCCCCTGAGATGACCGGCCTGAAGACGGCTCTGTAAACCCTCCCGCCGATCGAGAGATACCCGAAGCTGCCGGGCGCGCCCAGCATCCCCTTGAAAAACTCCGCCCTCTCGCCGCCCAGCCTCAGGATCACCCCATCGCCGAACGCCTCCCCCTCCTCCAGCCGAAGCTCGAAGGGCGGCCGCTCGACGTCGCCCTCGACGTCCTCGGCCTCCCTGACGAACAGCTCGATCTCCGGCGGGTCATAAGGCCTGGAGCCGGGCGCCCTCTCCTCGAACCTCGTAAGCATCTCGACGAACCCCATCAGCCCCCTGGCCCTCCTCTCCCGGGCCATATCGGCGGGCAGGCCGTAAAGCGTCAGCTCGGCCCTATACTGCTCGGTGTTCAACCTGATCGCCACCGACGGCAGATCCCTTATGGAGAGCCTCCCCGACCGAAGCCTCTCCTGGACGGAGTAGACGTCGAAGCTGAAAAGCCCCGCCCTCCTGGCCTCCCTCAATATGAGCTGAACCTCCCCCTCGGTCAGCGCCGTCTCCCTCCACGAGTATCCGCCTATCCTCTTGAAGACGGCCCTCCCGTCGCCGAAGAGCGTGAACACCGGCGCTCCCTCCATGAACCTCCTCTCCACATCGGCCTCGCCCGACCTCCTGAAAAGCTGGAGGATCACCGCATCGGGATCCCTGGGATAAGGGATGATCAACCCCTCGTCCCGAACCCGCTCGGGCGCCCTCTCCTGGGCCCTCCTTATCACGTCCCCGATGTGCGTCACGCCGTAGATGAACATCATCAGCGCCACCGCCAGCAGGAAGGGCCTGAGGAACCTCAAAAGGGCGGGATGTCTCTCGCCGAAATCCCTCATCTCCTCTCCAGGGCGCTCCCCAATATGATGAGGATGAGCTCGTCGTAGGAGATGCCGGCGGCCTCGGCCTGGGCGGGCAGATCGCTCAGATCGGTCAGGCCGGGTATCGTGTTGACGTCCGTCACGAAAGGCCCCCTTTCGGGGTGGACGCGCATGTCGACCCTCGAGAGATCCCGGCAGCCGAGGGATCTGTGCGCCCCAAGGGCCGCCTCGACGATCCTCTCCTCCACCTCCCTCGGGAAGGGGGCGGGTATGACGAACTCGGTCATCCCGGGCGTGTATTTCGCCTCGTAATCGTAGAACTCCTTCTTGGGCCTGAGCTCCAGGATCGGCAGCGCCCAGGCCTCATCCCCCGTCCCCAAAACCCCCACCGTCACCTCCCTGCCCGGTATGAACTCCTCCAAAAAGACGTCCCTATACTCGGCGATCGTCTTCCTCACGACGGCGGGGAGATCCTCCGCCGACCTGACTATCGTCACGCCCAGGCTGGATCCCTCCGAGGTGGGCTTGACGACGATCGGCAGACCCAGAAGCTCGACTGCTTCTTGGCATTGAAGCTCGATATCCCCGCCGGGGTCGATCGTCGCGAATTTGGGGGTGGGCACGCCGGTGGAGAGGAAGATCCTTTTGGCGGCGACCTTGTTCATCGCCAGGGCGCTGGCCAGGACGCCCGACCCCGTGTAGGGTATCCCAAGAACCTCCAGCAGGCCCTGGATCGTCCCGTCCTCCCCGCCCCTGCCGTGCAGGGCGATGAAGGCGATGTCGAACCCGCCCCTCATCAGCCTCTCGACAAAATCGGGGTCGGCGGGATCCAGCCCCTCCGCCTCCAACCCCTGCCGGCGCAACGCGTTCAGGACGTTCCTCCCCGACCTGAGGGAGACGGCCCTCTCCCCCGACGTGCCCCCCATGAGGACCGCTATCCTCTTGCCCTTCAACCTCCTCCTTACCTCATCGACCCTCATCTCAGTCGAAGTAGCCGCACTCTCTAAGATGTCGAACGGATTTCTCCATCCTCTCCAAGGTCTGCTCCAGGGTCAGCTTCTCGCCGGCTATCCCCTCCACCTCTATCGTGAACGGCCCGTAGAAGCCCCTGGCGTTCAGAAGCTCCCTCACCTTCCTGAAATCGACGATCCCCTCGCCCAAAGCCGGGAAGTAGAACTGTTTGTATCCGCCGTTGGTGTCCTTGAGGTGGACGCCCTCGATGTAGTCCAGCACCTTCTTCATCTCCTCGATCCCGTCCACGTTCTGGTTGTAGTAGTAGATGTTGGCAGTGTCGAAGTTTATCCTGATGTTGGGGTGGTTCACGCCCTTCATGGTCTCGAGGCCCACATCGCCGTTTGTGACCAGATCGGGATGCGTTTCCAGAAGCACGATCACATCGCCCTCCGCCGCCACATCGCCCACCTGCCTGAGCCTCTCGTAGGCCAGCTGTTTGTCCATCCCCCTGGTGTGGACGCTGGTGAATATCCTCTTGGCGCCCAACCGGTTGGCTATCTCGACCGCGAGCTTGAACTCCTCGGCCACCCTCTCGTTCTGTATATCGCACCTCGCCTGAACGCTCGCCACGGAAAGCCCATACCTCTCCAGCTCCCTCAGGACCTTATCCACGTCCTCCGGTTTGGGCATGGGTATCTCGACGTATTTGATGCCGAGCTGGGCGAGGTGCTCGAAAGCCTTATCGGCGTATCTTCCGTAGCTGGAAGGGCGACACGAGACTATGTTCTTCATCGCTTCCCTCCCGGATCTTTTTCAGGGGGAATTATAACACACCCCCGGCCTCGCCCGCCACAGCTTTCGCGATCAGCTCGCCGGTGATGAGCGAGAGCGTCACGCCGTCTCCCTCGTGTCCCGTCGCGACGAAGAGGCCGTCGGGGCCCATCGGGCCGATTAAGGGCTCGCCGGAGGGGCTGTATGGCCTGAGGCCGGCGAAGGAGCGGATGACGGGTATCTCTCTTAGGATCGGCATCAGACGGGAGGCGTGCTCGATTATCCCCAGGATCCCCTCCGGCGTGGTTCGGGTGTCAAACCCGGCGAACTCACGCGTCCCGCCGATCAGGATCGTCCCGGAGGCGGTCTGCTCGATCGAGGTCGCCACGCCGACGCCACCGCCGCGTTTCGCTTTGAGGTAACAGGCGCACAGGATGACCCGGCCCACCATCGGCGGCATCGGCTGGGTGACCAACACCTGCCCCCGCCTGGGGATGATCCCCAGCTCGACCCCGGCCGTCCCGGCGATCTCCCCCGACCAAGCCCCGGCGGCGATCACGACCGCGCCCGTCCATATCCTCCCCTTATCGGTCAGGACGGAGCGGACCCTCTCCCCCTCGACCTCCACCCTCAACGCCGTCGTATGCGTCATCAGCTCGGCCCCCGATCTGCGGGCGGCCCTGGCCAGGGCGTAGGCCAGCTTCATCGGGTTGACCTGCCCCTCGATCGGCGAGTGGGTCGCCCCGGCCATCTCGGGGGAGAGATACGGCTCAAGCCTGACCGCTTCCTCGGGGCCGAGCAGCTCGACCGGCACCCCGACCTTCGACATCCCCTCGGCGATCGACCTCAACGTTTCCAACCCCTCCTCCGCCTCGGCGGCGATCATCCCCCCGCATCTGCGATATTCCACCTCCTCCCCCAGCTCCTCCTCGATCCGCTCGAACATCGCCAGGCTCTCGAGGGCCATCCGCAGAACCCTTCCCGGCCTTTTGGACTGGACCGAGAGGAATCCGTCGCACGCACCGCTGGCGCCGGAGGCGATGTCGCCCCGCTCGACCAAAACAACGCGCATCCCCCTCCGCGCGAGCCTGTAGGCGCACGAGCAGCCTATGACCCCTCCGCCTATTACGACGACCTCCGCCCTCATCTCCTCCTCCAGGCCGATATCAATATCCCGGCCACTATCAGCGTCAGGCCGGCGACCGAGCTCCACCTCAGCCTCTCCCCCAGGACGAACCTTATGAAAAGCAGCGAGATGAAGGGGGACAGGTATGCCACGTTGCTGACGCGGGCGACCTGATCGGCCAGGCTCAGCCCGTAGTTCCAGAGCAGAAAGGTCACCCCCATCTCGAACAGCCCGGTGTAGACGGAGGCGATCAGCGATCCCACCGGCCTGGCCCCGATCTCTCCCCTGAGGAGCGCTAAGAGAGCGACCATGGGGAAGCCGAAGGAGAAGTTCAGCGTCAAGTTTCGCAGAATGTCCCCGCCCCTTTTCAGGTTGACCAGCCAGTATGAGGCCCATATCAATCCGCTTCCCAGGGCCAGGGAATCGCCCAGGGGGGAGCTGAGCCTGAAGCTGAGGATATCGCCCCTGGTCGAGATGAGCATCACGCCCGAGAAGCTCAGGATCAGCCCCAGGAAGACCTTCGGGCCGGGCATCTGTCTCAGGACGGGGATAGAGATGAGCGAGAGGGCTATGGGCCAGGTGTAGTTGAGCGGCTGGGCCTCCTGGGCGGGGAGGAGGGAGTAGGCCTTGAAGAGGACGAGGTAGTAGAGGAACGGGTTCAGAAAGCCGGCGACGGCCGAGATCAGCGCCGCCCTCCTCGAAACGCCTTTGAAGGGGTTGCCGTATCGGATCAGGCTCAGGACGAGGAAGATCAGCAGCGAGGAAAGCGAGGAGTAGAAGAGCAGCTGGATCGGCGTGAACCCCCTCAAGGCGAGCTTGAAGGCGGTGGCGACGGTCGACCACAGCAACGTGGCGCTCAGGGCGAAAAGGTATGCCTTCAGGCTTGACGCCCCGCCTGACTTCAACGTATCATTTCCGCCGGGCATGGTCCGAACCCCGCGGGCGTGGGGAGGTGATCGGGATGGCGATAGTCGAGGTGAGCGTCGTGCCGGTGGGAACGGGGTCCACGAGCCTCAGCAGATACATCGCCAGGGCGGTTAAGGTGGCGAAGGAGAGCGGGCTGAAATGCCAGCTTACACCAATGGGGACGATAATAGAGGGGGATCTGGACGAGGTTTTGGAGGTGGTCAAGCGGATGCACGAGGCCACCTTCTCCGAAGAGGTCAGGAGGGTTGTGACCACGATCAAGATAGACGACCGAAGGGATAAGCGTCAAACCGCCGAGGATAAGGTCAGGGCGGTGGAGGAAAGTTTGGGGGCACGGTCGGCTTGAACTTGATCTCCCCGGATTTGATCTTCTCGGCGATCTCCTTCAACCCCTCCGGAAGCTCCGTCTCGGGGTTAGCCCACCACTTCTCTATCTCAAGCAGCTCCTGAACCGTTATCCCCAGCTTCGCCGCCAGCTTCTTCCTCTTCAGCCTCCTCTTCTGGCGAAGCCTGATCTGATGTCTCCTCCTCTTCCGCTTGCTCTTGGAGCGGGCCATCAGATCGACCTCCCCAGCGGGTTTGAAGCGCGATTGAAATTTTAGCCTAAACGAAATGAAGGTGTCAAGCTAAAATTGGGCTGAAGATTAGGCGGTGAGATCAGGAGCTGATTCACACAAGCTCTTCCATCATCGGTGCGAAAAGCTTCTGAGTGAATCTCAGCTTATCGTCGAACACCCTCAAGCCTATACCGTAGTATCGCATCAGCCACGCGATTCTATCTTGAACATCCTTCGTATACATATCCCATTCGGCGAAGAGCTTCTCCGGTATGACGATTTCGGCGGTGAAGCCAAGCGCGCCCTCAAGCAAGGAAGCCTTCTCCTTATCCGCAACGAACAAACTTGGATTGAGCAGCCCTATCTTATAGAGAGCTACTTGTTGGCAGGCATTGAATAATATCCCCGCAATCCCTTTCTCTTCAAGCTTAACCTCATAGAGAGCCAAGGTTTTCCCCCGCTTTCTTTTAACCTGTCTCCCGCTTTCGATGATGACTAAATCAGCTCGCCCCCATCCCCCTCCAAAGTTGAATTCCAGTTCCGTGAGGAAATCCCTGAAATATCTGGACTTTCTCTCCTCATCTAACAGATGGTAAACGATGTCCGAATGGGAATATCTTCTCATATTTCACCCCCGCTGCTTTGAAATCACCTGATCAGAACGATCGTCCCCACCTTGTATCGGTCGCCGACCTGGATCTGGTAGATGTAGATGCCCGACTCCAAAACTTCGCCGTTTTTATCCCTTCCGTCCCAGACGAGCCTCCTCTCCCCTCCCTCCGCTCTCAGCTCCGCCACCAGCCTCCCCCTCAGATCGAAGATCCTCACCGAGAACTCCCCGCCGCTACCCTCCACGGCGGCGGCCGGGAATATCACCCTGTTGAAGCTCGGATCGGTCGACAGCGGGGTGAACGGGTTCGGGTAAGGCTCCGTCAGCTCGACGCTCTCCTGGAAGACCCTCTCGGAGCTCAACCCCGCCTCGTCGAACGCCTCGCGGGCGAAGACGATCGACCTAGCCCCCGCCGGCGGGACGTGGAAATACCTGTAGCCCTCCTTGTCCATCGCCTCATCCCTCTCAATCACCGTCAACAGCTGAAGCGAGGCGCGGCTCGTCCCGAAATACAGCCTGTAGCCGACCACATCGGGCGACGGGCTGGCCGACCAGTGAAGCTCCACGCCCCCCTCCGTCTCCTTCATGACGAACTCGCGGGGAGGGAGGGGCGGGGCGGTGTCCTCGGGGACGTCCACCTCCACCCCTCTGGAAGGCTCCGACCTGATGAACTCCGTCTTGAACGCCTCCACCGAGTAGACGTGCCTCCCGGGCGGGACGTTCACGTCCACCCACTCCAGATCCCCCTCCTCGGGGTTGGGAACCTCGGCGATCCTCTCGCCGTCCCTGTAAACGTAATACCCGCGCACGTCCCTGTCCTCCGACCTCCTCCACCTCAGCGTCACATCGTTTTCGCCCCGCGGATCGACCTCGGCCTCGAACCCCTGCGGGGGCGGCGGGGGGACGTTCGGCCTGACCGCTATGGCGAAGCTGTTGTTGTTGTCCCTGCCGTCCGCGTTGCCGGGCTTGACGAACTCGCCTATCGGCCTGTCCTCGGGGTTCCTCAAAAGCACGTCAAAGACCACCCTCTGGGGCAGCTCGTGGGGAGGGGTGTCCACCTGGAAGAGGATCTCGGCGTAGACGTTCACCTCGGTTATGATCTCATCCAGTATGACCCTCAGGGATACGTCGTCGACGACGGCCTTGAACCCTTTTGGCTCGCCGTTGAGCTTGACCCATTTGACGTATTCGGGTTTGACCGCGAAGCCGCCCGGGATGAAGATCTGGATCGTCTTTATCTCCTCGCCCGGCTCGGCCTGCGACCTGTCGATGATCAGCGAGAGCAACATGTCGGCCCTAGAGCTTGCGAAGACCACTCCCTCGTCGTTGCCCACCACGTTCAGCTCGCCCGTCGAGCTGACCGCCGCCGGGCCGAGGAGGTTCGCTATGAGGCAGAACATCAGGAGCTGCTCGGAGAACATCCCGCATCACCCTCTGATCCGGGGGATTTCAATAGCCCTTTATCATCCCCCAGGTTGTCGCCATCTTCCCCATGACGCTGACAGGGGTGGGCTCGGGCCCGCCCTCGTCGAAGACGATGAACTCGTCGAACGAGGCGGTGGAATGCCCTCCCTCGGCCGTCGTCCCGGAACCGCCGTTCAGGCCCACGAAGGGCGTCGGCTGTCTCACATCGCCGAAGGTGGTGTAATCGTCCTCCAACGTCCACTTCTCCGGCTCAGGCTCTCCATCGTGCCAGATCTTCCCATATATCCTGCTCTTCTTGGGGTCGATGAAGATCATCATCCAGAACCATTCCCCCACCTCGACCGTGAACTGCGCCTTGACGTTGTTATCCCACGCTCTCCTGTCGTTCAGGAACTGAACGTCCCCGTTCTGCAACCTGTTGTGGATGACGAAGGTGTAGCCGTTCCAGTTGTCGTTCGGGTCGAGCCACACGCCCAACCCGGCCCGGGATCTGTCGTGATCCTGCCAGTCATCGAACCTTATCTTTGCCATCGCCCCTATCGCCTCTGGGGCGTTGGGTATCTCTATGACGCAGTATGTCGGATCGCCCGGCACCGGCTCGGTCTGTTTCAGAACCCCGTCCTCCTCGACCCATTTGGCCCCGTTGCCGGCCGACCACGGGTTGTTCTCGGTTATGTATCTCGGGTCGATCTTGTTGTCGTTGAAGTTGTCATACCACAGGTTCTTGGCATATCCCGGCAAACCGATCGCCAGGAACATCGCCGCGATCGACGCCACAACCGCTGTTATCCTCATCGCCTTCACCTCCGCCGAATCTGCTGGCAGGAAAGTTTAACACCGGGCGCGGCGGGCTGTCAAGTCGGACGGGAGAAGCCGGGTTATGCCTCGGGGGGAGAAATTTGGTATAATAACCTATGCCCGGGTGAAGGCTTATGAGGAAAGCTTTGAAACACGGGTTTTTTTCGGCTTTGGCTTGGACGTTCCTACTCGCGTCGAGGAGCCTCCCCTCGAAGGGGAGCTTGAAGCTCGGGGAGGCGTTGGGGCATCTGATCCTCAGGTTCGACGTCAAGGGGAGGAGGATCGCCTACGGGAACCTGTCGTCAAGTTTCCCCTCCCTCACGCCGAAAGAGATAAAGGGGATGGTCGCGAGGTGCTACAGGAACCTGGGGATGAGCATCGCCGAATTTTCGAGGCTTCCCCGGCTGTCGAAGGAGGAGATAAACGGGATGGCCGAGGTCGAGGGGATCGAGAACCTGGAGGCGGCCCTGAGGAAGGGGAGGGGCGTCATCCTCCTGACGGCCCATCTGGGCAACTGGGAGCTTCTGGGGGCCGTCCTGGCGGCCAGGGGGTATGAGGTGAACGCGATCGTCAGCAGGCTGAAGGTGAAGGGGCTGGACAGGCTGGTGTGCCGGATCAGAAGGTCCATCGGGGTCAACCCGCTCCCGCGGGAGGCGCTGAAGTCGGCGGTCGAATCGCTCAAGAGGAACCAGATACTGGCGATCCTGGCCGACATCGATACGCGCGCCAGGGGAGCCTTCGTGAAGTTCTTCGGGAGGAGGGCTTTCACCCCGATAGGGCCCATTTTAATATCGCTCCGAACGGGCGCCCCCATCGTCCCGGCTTTCATCGTCAGGGAGGGGGAAAAGCATAGGGTCTTCATACTTGAGCCGTTGAAGCTGGAGGGCGATCCGCCCTCCGACGCCCAAAGGTTCACCGAGCTTATCGAGTCGTTCGTCAGGAGATACCCCGATCAGTGGATATGGATGCACCGGAGGTGGAGGGAGGTTTGAAAGCGGCTTTCGCGCTGCTGTGGCTCTCTTTGGCCCTTATCCTTTGGGGTTGCTCCGACGAGGGGATCTCCTCCCCCTCCGAGGAGGAGAGGAGGATGAACTACCAGCTGGGGGAATTCAGCGCCGAGCACAGGAGGAACGGCGAGCTGAGGTGGAAGGTGAAAGGGGAGGCGGCGGTCTTCTTCAAGAACGAGACGGCGCAGATCGTCAAGCCCACGCCCGTGATATTCAAGGACGGGGAGAAAGCCGCCGTCGTGCCGGGCGAGAAGGGGATGGTCGATCAGCGGTCGAAGGACGT
>QNBQ01000004.1 GCA_003645735.1 Candidatus Poribacteria bacterium | reverse complement strand
TGAGGGTGAAAGCGAGGAAGAGGAGACAGAGGGCGGCGAGCCGATCGAGGTCGAGCGTCCTGTGAGGGGCGACCCCAGGGTCGAGCTTCGGAAAAAGCTGGCCGAGGAGTTCGATCTGGAGCTGATCGGGGAGCCGCTGGTCGTGAGGGGGGAGGAGGTCGATCTGGTGAGGGCCGAGATCTCGCCCGATTCCTTCGGCAACCTCCTGAACCCACGCATGCGCCCCTTGATCCTCCCGATGCCGGCCTTCAGGATCTGGCTGGACGAGCTGGAGCGCTTGTCTGGCCGGGTGGGTTGAAGTATAATATCATCCTGAGGTCTCCGGGGAAGCCATGGTTTATCTGGTCATAAGCGATATCCACTCCAACATGGAGGCGTTCGAGGCCGTCCTGAAGGAGGCGGAGGGGTTCAAGCCGGACGTCTGTCTTTTTTTGGGCGACGCTGTGGGATACGGCGCCGACCCGGATCAGGTGGTGCTGAGGCTGAGGAGGTTGGGAAACGAGGTCTCGAAGATGTTCGCCGTCAGGGGGAACCACGACAAGGTCGCCTCCGGGATCGAGGAGGGATGGGATTTCAACGAGCACGCCAGAAGGGCGGCCCTCTGGACGCGCAGACAGCTCTCCCCGACCAACCTCAGCTATCTGAGAAGGCTGCCCCAGGGGCCGGTGGAGGTGAAGAAGGGGGATGTGCAGATCGCCCACGGCTCGCCCACGGATGAGGACATGTATATCCTCAGCGGCTATCACGCCGCCGCGATCCTCAGCTTCACATCCCACAGGATAACCTTCTTCGGCCACACCCATATCCCCGTGGTCTACGAGCTGCTGGACGGGAAGGTGAACGTCAAGGTTCCGGCGGGCGACGAGGCGGTCATAAGGCTCGAGAAGGAGGGATGGTATCTGATCAACCCGGGATCGGTCGGCCAGCCGAGGGATTTCAACCCGAAGGCCAGCTTCGCGATCTACGACGACGAGAAGGAGGTCGTGATCATAAAGAGGGTGGAGTATGACGTGGAGGGGGCGGCGGAGAAGATCATAAAAAGCGGTCTGCCGAGGATAAACGCCGAGAGGCTGTTTGTGGGAAGGTGAGCCATGAAAGCGGTCGTGTTTCCGGAGCCGGGCAGGCTGGAGATCAGGGAGGTGCCGGATCCGAAGCCGGCGCCGGACGAGGTCGTCCTGGAGGTGAAGGCCTCCGGGATCTGCGCCACCGATATACACATCTTCCTGGGCGAGTTCATCGCCACCTACCCCGTCATACCCGGACACGAGTTTTCGGGCGAGGTGGTGGAGGTCGGGAGGGAAGTGAGGCGGTTCAAAGTTGGCGACAGGGTGGCGGTCGACCCCTGCATCTACTGCCACAGCTGCCCGGCCTGCAGGTCACATGAGGAGAATTTCTGTCACAACTTGAAAGCGTATGGGATACATCTGAGCGGCGGGTTCGCCGAATACGTCGCGGTTAAGGAGTCGAACCTCTACGGGATAGAGGGGCTGTCGTGGGAGGAGGGGGCGATGGTCGAGCCGGTGGGGTGCGCGGTCCACGGCCTCAACCAGATCGCCCCCCTCAAGCCGGGCGGCCACGGCCTCATATTCGGCGCGGGGCCTATAGGCCTGATAAACATGCAGCTCTACCTGAACGCCGGGCTTTCGACCGTCACGGTGGTCGACCTGATGGAGCACAAGCTCAAGATAGCCGAGGAGCTGGGCGCTACTTACACGGTGTTGGCCGACGATGATATGGACGGAAGGCTCAAGGAGATAAGGCCGGAGGGGTTTGATCTGGTTGTGGACGCGACGGGCAACCCGAAGGTCGTGGAGTCGATGTTCAGATACGTAGCCGACAGGGGAAAGCTGCTCTTCTTCGGCGTCTGCCCCCCTGATTCCAGGATATCGATCTCGCCCTACGAGGTTTACAAGCGTGAGCTGAAGATATACGGCAGCTTCTCGCTGCTATACACGGCCTCCCGGGCCGTGGAGCTGATAAGATCGGGCAGGGTGAAGGTCGAGCCGCTGATCTCCCACAGGTTCCCGCTCGAGCGGTTTGAGGAGGCGTTCCGGCTGAAGAGGGAGGATCCCAATCCGATGAAGGTCATGATAACGGGGGGAGGTGCGGGGTGAGCTTGGAGCTGAGGCGGGCCGATTGGGCGGTGATGGCCGCCTTCATATCGACCTTCCTCTGGTTCTCCGTCAACGCTCTGGTCGTCTGGATAGGGTGGCTCTACCTGAACTTGGCGATCTCGGCCGCCGTCCTGACGCTGGCCGCCCTGAGGTGGGACGGGCCCGGCTACCTGAAGCACGGCGTTATAGCGGCGATCGGAGGCGCGCTGATCTATTCAATAGTGGACAGGCTGTTCGTGAGGATGGTGATGGTTCTGAGCTATCTGAGGAGGGACGTGCCGGTTTTCTCGACGCCGCTGAGCGTCGTGCTGACCTGGGCGCTGATGATAGAGATCGGGATCTACCTCTACCTGAGGATGAGGGAGTTCACGGGCCGGTTTTACATCCCGGCGCTGATCATAGGGGCTTTGGCCTTCGCCTCGACGATCGGGCTGAGCGAGCTGGGCAGCGCGGGGAGGATATGGGTTTGGAACATAAGCAGGGCGCCCAGGCCGTTTATAGCCCACACGCCGCTTTACACGGCGCTGGCCAACTTCTTCGTCCCCTTCACCGCCCCTTACGTGGTTCAGCACCGGATCATAGGGGCGATAAGGTGTGGGGTGGCGATATCGGCGATTCAGCTGGCCTGCTACATCTTTTTCTTCAAAATCATGCCGATCCCCCTTTGAAGGGGGAGTGATGTGAGATGAAGCTCAGATCGACGACGATCCTGGCCGTCAGACATAGAGGGGAGGTGGCGTTGGGCGGGGACGGGCAGGTGACGCTGGGGGAGACGATCGTCAAGCACAAGGCGGCCAAGGTCAGGAGGCTTTACGGCGGTAAGGTCCTCATAGGCTTCGCCGGCGCAGCTGCCGACGCCCTCTCGCTCTTCGAGATGTTGGAGTCGAAGCTGGAGCGGTTCAGCGGGGATCTATATAGGGCGGCGGTGGAGCTTGCGAGGGATTGGAGGACCGATAAGGTTCTGAGGAGGCTGGACGCCTCTATGATAGCCGTCGATTCGAGGCATATGTTCCTGATCTCGGGCACGGGCGATCTCATAGCGCCGGATGATAACCTGCTGGCCATAGGGTCGGGGGCGCCGATGGCCATGGCGGCCGCCAGGGCGCTGATCGAATACTCCGACCTGACCGCTTCCCAGATCGTCAGAAAGGCTTTGGAGATAACCTCACAGATCTGCATCTACACAAACGGCAACATAACGGTCGAATCGCTGCCGGCGGAATGAAAAGCCGCCGGCTATCGAAAAGGAGGGATGATCCCCTTGCCTCGCAGGGAGAACAAGAAGAGGAATCCGTTGGATGAGATACCGACCCCTCGGGAGATAGTGGAGGAGCTGGACAAATACATCATCGGGCAGGAGGAGGCCAAAAGGTGCGTGGCGATAGCGCTGCGCAACAGGGCGCGCAGGCTGATGCTGCCCGAGGAGATAAGGGACGAGGTGGCGCCCAAAAACATCATCATGATCGGCCCCACGGGGGTCGGCAAGACGGAGATAGCCAGGAGGCTCTCCAAGCTGGCCAACGCCCCCTTCATCAAGGTGGAGGCCTCCAAATACACCGAGGTGGGGTATGTGGGCAGGGATGTGGAGTCGATAATCAGGGATCTGACCGATATCGCCGTCAACATGGTGAAGGAGGAGCACCTCAGGGCCGTCAGGAGAAAGGCCGAGGCGATCGCCGAGGAGAGGATACTCGACGCCCTGTTACCTCCGCCCCCTAGGAGGAGGCGGCGCAGGAGGAACGGGCTGGAGGACGAGGAGCTGAGGAGGCAGGAGGAGAGCTGGAGGAGGACGAGGGAGAAGCTGAGGGCCAAGCTCCGCTCCGGCGAGCTTGACGACGTGGTGATAGAGATCGAGATGGAGGAAAAAGCGACCCCCACGATCGAGATCTTCGCCCCCCTGGGGATGGAGGATCTGGACATAAGCTTCAGGGAGCTGTTCAACGCCCTGCTGCCGAAGCAGACCCGCAGGAAGAAGATGACCGTCAGGGAGGCCCTCGAGATGATCGCCCAGGAGGAGGCCGAGAAGCTGATCGACATGGACAAGGTGATAGCCGAGGCGATTGATAGGGTCGAAAACTGCGGGATAGTCTTCATCGATGAGATAGATAAGATCGCCTCCCGCGAGACGGGGAGCGGGCCGGACGTGTCGAGGGAGGGGGTTCAGAGGGATCTGCTCCCGATCATAGAGGGGACGGCCGTCCCCACCAAATACGGGATAGTCCGCACCGATCACATCCTCTTCATCGCCGCCGGCGCCTTCCACGTCTCGAAACCCTCCGACCTGATCCCCGAGCTTCAGGGGCGGTTCCCGATAAGGGTCGAGCTTAAAAGCCTGACCAAGGAGGATTTCAAGCGGATCTTAACCGAGCCCAAAAACGCCCTCATCAAACAATACACCGCCCTGCTCGAAACTGAAGGGGTTAAGATCAAGTTCACCGAGGACGCCATAGAGGAGATCGCTTCGATCGCATACGAGGTGAACGAGAAGGTGGAGGATATAGGGGCCAGAAGGCTTCACACCGTGATGGAGAAGCTGATAGAGGAGATCTCCTTCAACGCCCCCGAGCTTAAGGGGAAGGAGATCGTGATCGATGCCGAATACGTCCGCAAGCGGCTGGGGGATATCGTCAAGGACAGGGATCTGAGCAGATACATCTTGTGAGGTAGGGCGAGGTGAAGCGGCTTCCGCCGACCAACAAGGGGGCTACCTTCCGCGCGATACTGATCGGCCTGCTGCTCATTCCGTTCAACACCTACTGGATAACCGATTCGGTTGGGCAGGGGTATCCGACGACCGTCTCGCTTTACTTCAACGTCATCTTCTGCATATTCTGGCTGACGCTCTTCAACCTGCTGCTTTTGAAGCTGGCGCCCAAACACGCGCTTTCACAGGGGGAGATCCTCACGGTCTATGTGATGCTGTCGCTGGCCTCCTCGTTGGCCGGCCACGACATGCTGAGGGTTCTCATCCCGATGATCCCCCACGCCTTCTGGTATGCCACCCCTGAGAACGAGTGGGCCGAGCTGTTCCACAGGTATGTGCCCGACTGGTTCGCCGTCAAGGACAAGGAGTTCCTGGCCGACTTTTACAGGGGCGAATCGACCCTCTACACCTGGGAGCATATCAGGGGGTGGATCGTCCCGACGCTCTCGTGGACCGGCTTCTTCTTCGCCCTGACCTTCCTGATGTTGTGCATAAACGTGATAGTCAGGAAGCAGTGGACGGAGCACGAGAAGCTCAGCTACCCGATAATCCAGCTCCCCCTGGAGATGACGCGCGGAGGGGGGGCGACGGGCGCCCTGAGGAGCAGGGCGCTGTGGCTGGGGTTCGGGATAGCGGCCGCGATCGACATCATAAACGGCCTCAACTTCCTCTACCCCTCCGTCCCCAGTCTGGGCGGAAAGCTTTACGACATCAGACCTTATTTCACCACAAAGCCCTGGAACGCCATAGGCTGGACGCCGATCGCCCTCTTCCCGTTCGCCGTCGGCCTGGCCTTCTTCATACCGCTGGATTTGGCCTTTTCGTGCTGGTTCTTCTACATCTTCTGGAAGGTCGAGCGGATCGTCGGGGCGGCGCTGGGGGTCAGGAGCATGCCCGGCTTCCCGTTCATAGATGAGCAGTCGTTCGGGGCGTATCTAGGCCTGTGTATACTGGCCCTGATCGCCACGAGGAGACACCTCTTGAACGTCGCCAAGAAGATCTTCACGGGCGACCCGTCGATCGACGACTCCAAGGAGCCGCTCCCCTACAGGTGGGCGGTCGTCGGGCTGCTGCTCTCCTTCGGCTTCCTCTTCACCTACAGCAAGCTGGCGGGGATGTCGAGCTGGGTTATCGTCCTCTTCTTCCTGATCTACTACATGATCGCCATAGCGGTGACGCGGATGAGGGCGGAGCTGGGGTCGCCCGTCCATGACCTGCATTTTTTGGGGCCTGACTCGACCATGCCCAAGATATTCGGCACCAGAAAGCTCGGCCCCCAGAACCTCACCGTCATGACCTACTACTATTCCTTCAACCGGGCCTATCGCGGCCATCCGATGCCCCATCAGCTCGAGGGGTTCAAGCTGGCCGAGAGAACCGGCATAGATAACAGAAGGCTTTTCCTCGCGATGAGCATAGCGATGCTTTTCGGGATACTCACCACCTTCTGGGCCTACCTGCATATCTCCTACATCGAGGGGGGGAGGGCCTGGTTCGCGTGGGAGGCGTTCAACAGGCTTCAGAGCTGGCTGGTCAACCCCCGCCAGCCGAACAGGCCGGGGACGATCGCGATGTTGATCGGGATGGGGATAACCTTCTTCCTGATGATCATGAGGATGAGGATATTCTGGTGGCCGTTCCACCCGGCGGGGTTCGCTATCTCAAGCAGCTGGTCGATGAACGTCTTTTGGTTTTCGATCTTCGTCAGCTCGATAATCAAATGGTCGCTGCTCAAGTTCGGCGGGCTTAAAACCCATAGGAAGGCCATCCCCTTCTTCCTGGGGCTGATCCTCGGCGAGTTCATAATCGGAAGCATATGGGCTCTGATCGGGATAACGATCGAAAGGCCGATGTATAGGTTCCTCTACTGAGGGGATGAAGGTCACGATCGAAAAGGTCAAAGAGGCCATATTGGCCCGCCAGTTCGAGGAGAACGAAAGGGTCTTCTCCTCGATCGCCCCTCTCCTCAGGGATAAGCTGAGGGGGAGATCCACGCTTTACCTCATCTGCGGCGGCCTGATGCTCCTCGATCACCTGAGGTTCGCCCCCGGGGAGAGGTTTTTCGCTGAGGTGAAAAGATCGGAGGCCATAAGCAGGATCTTAAGGGTCTTGAGGAAGAACAGCCTGATCGATATCTTCGGGGGGATGCTTATAGGGAAGGGGTTCGATTTCGGGATCGTCAGGTTCAAGCTGTCCGAGGAGCATTTGGGCTGGCTCCGGGAGGTGTCCTCGAGATACAGGCGGTATATGGAGGCGATAGCCGAATACTGCTCCGAGAACGAGCTGGAGCCGGGCGAGGTTCTGGATGATCCTTCGAAGCTGGTTCATCCCGTCAGAAAGGCGTGGGGTTCGGTCGATGGGTTTCTGAATTACGAGCTGAGGCTGATGGAGGGCTTGAGGGGATGGGCGGGGAAGCTGGAGGGGATAGCCCAGCTTCCCCTTGAGCCTATAGCCCCGATGATCCTCAAGGCGAAGATAAACCGCGATCCGAAGGAGTTGGGGCTGACGGACGAGGCGCTTTCAGAGCTGGTCAGGTCGATCAAGGCGTTCATCTCCGATCTGGTCCTGATCGTCGATCTGTTCATCGACCGCAAGAGGGAGCTTCTGCTAGAGAGGCTCGGTCGGCTGATCGAGGAGGAGAAGCGGCTCACCGCGTCATCGTCTTCATCCTCCCCCACGTGACGGCCAGCATGTTCGGCCTGGGGGCAACTCCCAGCAGGCTCTGCCACCCCTTCATCAGCTCTTTAATCTCATCCTCGCTCAGCGCCCTGGAGAAGAGGAAGATTTCGTCCATAGCTCCCGTGAACGGCTCGGGGCCGTATTTCAGCTGGAAGGGGTTGGCCGGCACCTGGATCTTGCCGCTCCACTTAGCGTCCCAATCGGCACCCTGATCGGTGAGGGCCTTCGGCTCCGGGACGCCGTCGATGTAGAGCTTCATCGTCTCTCCGTCGTAAACCCCCGCTATGTGATACCACTGCCCCTGTTTCAGCTCGGTCGTCCCGTAGAACCCGGGCGAGAGGCCCCTATCGGTCCAGATTCTGAAGGACCAGCCGTCGGGAACCGGCTCGACGTTGGACTGGTCCTCAAGCAGATAAGCCCCCTGGCGCCTCGGGCCCGTGTCAGAGGGGCCATCGACCCTGAACCAGCCGGCTATCGTGAGGGCGTCCCTGATGCTGTCGAGGCTCGGGGATGGCGGCACGTCGATGCTGCCGGTTGTTTTGCAAAGCACCGCCTTCCCGAACTTCCCCTCCGTCCACTCAAACGGCCCGTTGAACCTCCCATGGTTTTCGTTTCCCGACGAGTCCTTGACGACATCCCCCGACCCCTCGTCGAACAGCCAAACCCCTACCAGCGCCGGATCGTCCGGCCTAAGCGCCCACGCCCCTGAGACTAACAGAAGCGTCAACACAACCGATACCGAAACCCTCATAATCCCCCTCCGACAAGCGTTTTTCCACCCTATTTTAACCACAAGCTTGACCGGAAATCAAGGGCGACCGGAGGCTGGTGGCCCTTGACATTTCCCGCGAGCTCATCTCAAAATGTTAAGCGGCTTTGCTTATGGTAATCGCGTGGAGAGCGTAATGGGCTCCAATGGCGTGAATGACACACAGCCGGTGATCTACACCATAGGACACTCATCGAGGTCGATCGGGGAGTTTCTAGGGCTGTTGCGGGAAAACGGGATCACCCTGGTGGTCGATGTGCGCCGATACCCCTCCTCTAGGAAGTTTCCCCACTTCAACCGCCCCGAGCTGGAAAGAAACCTGAGCGAGAACGGGATAAAATACCTTTGGCGAGGGGAGGTTATGGGAGGCAGGCTTGGCAGGCCATCCCCCGACTCGCCTAACCTCGGCCTCCGCAGCCCCGGTTTCAGGGCCTACGCCGATCGCATGTTGACCGATGAATTTCAGGCGGCGCTCAGGGAGATATTGAGCCTAGCCGAAAGGGAGAGGGTGGCCCTGATGTGCGCCGAGGCGCTCTACTTCCGGTGCCACAGGTTCCTCATCTCCGACGCCCTCACATCGCTGGGGGCCGAGGTGATCCACATCCTCGGCCCCGGACAGATAAGACGTCATAAGCTGACTAAGATAGCCCGGATCATCGAGCCGGGCAGGGTGATCTATCCCGCTCCGGAGGAAGACCGGGGCTCATGTTGACCGGCCCAGCAGCTCGGATAGGTATCTCCCCGATTCCTCCGCTTTCGCTTCCGCTTCAGGCTCCTCCAGCTCTATCACGAACAGCCCTTTATATCCGATCGCCTTCAGCCTGTCCACCAACCTCGGGATGTCTATCACGCCGTCGGGAAGGGAGCGGTGATCCTTCCAATCGGACGCCCGCACGTTGTGGAGGTGGAGGTTAAAGAGCTTCCCCCCCAACCTTCCCACCAGCTCCTCGATCAGGTCGTTCAACCTCCGGATTCTGGCCCTGAGGGATGGCAGCGATTTCACCTCTTCGAAATAGGCGCAGTGGCCGATATCCAGGGTAGCTCCGACGGCAGGGTGATCGATCCCCTCTATCAACGCGATATACCCCTCATATCCCCCGCCCGCGTTCTCCACCCCTATCCTGATCCCCGCTCGAGCGGCGTAATCCCCCATCTCTCGGAGATACATGATTCCCTCCCTTAGTCCCATCTGAGGGTGGTGAACCGTCACCAGCTCCGCGCCGAAATAGGAGGCGCAATCGATCCAGCTCCTCCAACCGCTGTTCCAAGCTTGATGGATCGTTATGCGCTTGAACCGGCTCAGCTCCTCTCTGAGCCTTCGCCGTTCACGCTCGCCCGCTTCGTAAAAGCGAAGGGTGGGGAACTCGCCCAGGGAGTGGCGGGCGTTAGGGCCGCCCGGAAGGGACATCACCGATTGGAACCCCAGTCGCCGAGCAGCCTTCAGCGCCTCAAGGATCGTATAACCCGCCAGCGATGGCAAGCCTAGGGCGATCCGCTCGTCGAACATCTCTGTTCAGTAAGCCCACGCCTTGTCCGTCGTCCTCATCTCCTCCATAGATCCCAGCTGCTTCTCCAGCTCGCCCGACGGCTCTCTGAGATCGGGGTTCCCGCCGCAGGCGATCTCCTTGATCAGCTCCCAGCTCCTGCCTATACCAGGCCTCCAGCGTCGATTGCCTGGGGTGGTCGAACCTCTCTCAGCGTACCCTCAACACCTCCCTCATCTTTCTCATACCGGTTTTCGCCACCTCTTCAGGGGGCATCTCCCAGTATCTCGGGTTGAAAAGCTCGAGGGAGACCACCCCTTCATATCCCATCTCCCGAAGCATCCCGGCCACCTCTTTGAGCGGCAGTATCCCGTCGCCGGGGAAGACCCTGTCCGCATCGGTTTGTTTCGCCCTCTCGGGCTGAGCGGGGGCGTCGTTGAAGTGGAAAACGGCTATCCTGTCGGCGGGTATCTCCTTGACCTGCTCGAAGCTCGACCCTCCCCTGAAGATATGGAACGTGTCCATGACGATCGTCCCGTCCGGATGGCCGGATCTCTCCACGATATACCAGGCGTGCTCTATTTTGTATATCCCTTCGACGAACCCCAAAAACTCCATGGCCGGCTTGACCCCGATTTCCTTTCCGAGCTCCAGCAGCTCCCTATACCTTCGGGCCGCCTCGTCCATGTCCTCTACCTTCCCGCGCGGCGGGCTGGCGATTATGTAGGGCGAGCCGACGGCGGCCGCTTGCTCCATCCTCCTTCTGGCCTCCTCCAACGCCCTCCTGTATTCCTCCCCCTTTGATTCGATCCAACCCTTCAACGCTATGACCGTCGCCACCTTCAGGTTGTTCCTCTCAAGCTCTTGGACAACCTTATCGAGCGAGCCGACCTCCCTTTCGAACTCCGTCAGCTCATCGTTCCAAAGCTCTATCGCCTCAAACCCCGCATCGGCAGCGATCTTTATCTTATCCAGAAGCGGGGCCGGCCTTATGGTGCTCGTGTTTATCCCCAAAACGAACCCCATCCCTCATCCCTCCGATCGGGAGTCTTCGTCTGTAATTTTAACAGAGCTGCTCTGGGTAGTCCATGCCCCTTGGGCCAGAGGCTTGGAGGATGAAAACAAGCGAGTTCTCAGCGGATGATTTTGGGGGTTATGAAGACGAGCACGTCCGTCTTCTTCCTCACCTGGCTCTTGAAGCTGAAGAGGCTCCCTATGATGGGAAGCTTTCCCAGGATCGGCAATCGTTCCACCCTTTCGCTCCTCTCCTCTCTCATAAGACCCCCAATGACCACCGTCTCGCCGTCTCTGACGATGACCCTTGAATGCGCGACGCGGGAGGAGATGACGGGCGGGATTTCCTCTGAGGGGGATATCTCCTTGATCGAATCGATCCTCGGGTTGACGTCCAGTATTATGCTCCCATCCTCGTTTATATGGGGGATGACCGTCAGGATTATCCCCACATCCAGATATTCATAGCTGGTCGTGGTGAACCTTTCGGTGGCGTAGACGGTGGCTATCGGTATCCTGTCGGAGACGATGATCTGGGCCAGTTCGTTGTCGAGCGTTGTCATCCTCGGGGAGGCCAGCACCTTCGCCTTCCCCTCCGCCTCTAGGGCGCGGATCTTCATCATGAGCTCCTTCAGGACATCTATCGACACCTTGCCCAGCTCTATGCCGGAGGGGGATTCCTGAGCGGCGGAGGAGAACACGCCCTTCAGTTGGGTTTCGGGCCCTTTGAGCTCCCATCCCCATTCGATCTCACCCCTTAGCCCGAGGGAGGCATCGGTCGATATCTCGACTATCCTCGCCTCTATGAGCACCTGTTCGGGCTTGACGTCCAGCTTTCGGATGAGCGATCTAACCCGGTCGATCACGTCGGGCGTGTCGATGACGATCAGCGTGTCGGACCATTTCTCCTCGAACTCCTCCCGCCTCGCCCCGGGCGCGGCCGTCTCCCCTCTGTAGTAGATCGGTCTTGCCCCGTACCCGGCGGGTGCCCTCTCCGGCTCCAAGGGGGTTATCATCGATTTTTGCGGCAGGAAGGCGAACGCTTTCCCTTGGGGGGAAAGAAGCTGTTTGACGGCCTCCGCGGCGGAGTTCGCGTCGATGTATTTGAGCTTGAAGACCTCCACGGCGATCCCCTTCCCGGGGAGGGGTTGAACCGCATCGATGCGGCTCAGAAGCTCGGCGATGAGATCGATCCTCTCAGGCAGGTCGTAGACGATGAGCGAATTCGTCCCCTCCTCCGCAGCAGCTCTCCCATCCTTCGATAGAAAGCCGGTTATGACCTCCAGGGCGCTTCGGGCCGATGCGTTCTTGAGCCTGAAGAGCTTAAGCGTCTTCTCTTCCGTTTCGACGTCAAACTCATCGATCAGCTCTTTAACCCTGGAAAGCAGATCGGGAGCGCACGTGATGATCAAGGAGTTTGTCTTTCGATCGATCTGGATATCCTCCAGTTTCAGAGCGGAGGAGATCACCTCCTTCAGCGCGGACGCGTCCGCGTGCTTCAGCTTGAAGACCTCCGTTCTCACCGCCGGAACAGGCTTGATATATCCCTTCCCCTCCTCGATCGTGTAACCTATGCTGTTCAAGACGGCTTCGATCGCCTCCATCGGCGTCACGTCCTTGAGGATCACGCTCACCTTGCCCTTTATCTCTTCCCCTAGGACCAGATTGACCCCCGCCTGTTCCGCCAAAGCTCTCAACAACGCTCTGACATCCACATCTTGGACGTCGAGCGAAATTTTACCCCCGCTATCCTCCCCCGCTTGGGCCGCCCAGCTCAGGAAGGATAACGCTGTGAGAAAAGCGATTAAAATCGCTTTCATCTCTTCACCTCGAGCTGAATGCCTTCTAATCTCAGCTTTATATCCCTCTCCCCTCCTCTCAGGAGAGCCGAGCTCCTATCTATCGCGACCACCCTCAATCCGGCCACGGGATCGCCCTCACGAGCGATGATGATCCTGCCATCCCCGAGCTCTATGATCGCCATGTTAGGCTTGCCAATGATCACCCCCTTAAGCTTGAGCTGGAGTAGTTCACCGGCTCCCCGATCCCCGGGCGGAGGGTTTTCGACGGGGCTTTGGGATGCCTGTCCGGCGGGAGCCGGTTGATTCCCTCTCCTTCCTATCAGCATTTCAGGGGGCTCAAAGGGATCGTCCCTCCCGAGGAGGGGGATATCCGTCCCGCGAAAGCTGAACCTCATCCCGGGTGTCTCCCCTTTGAACTTCTCCGCCTCCCCCGATTCCTCGGGCGCCGTTTCCCTCCGCTGCGGGATGAGAGGCTTACCGACGGTTTGAACTCCTTCATCCCCGGGTTTGAGCCTGAGGATCAAAAATATCGTTATAAGAACGGTCACGATCGCCAACAGCGCCTTCGCCCTACCTGTCAGCATTCCTCTCATCCTCCGATATCCAATAGAGAACCACGTCGATCTCCGCCCTCAGACCCTGAGCCTTCGATCCCCCGGTTATGGATATCCCCTCGAGACGAACGGATTTCCACCGGGATTCGAATGATGAAATCAGCTCCAGGAGATCTGGGTATCTCCCCTGGAGCGCCACCCGCAGCCGGCGCGTTTTCAAGTCCCCTTCGGAGGAGATCGGCCCTTCGGGTTGGATCTCGATCAGCTGGAGGCTTGAGCTTTCGGCCATATCCGCGATCCTCTTGATGAACCCCTCGGCCTCATCGGCCGATAGGAAGGCCTTCCTCAGCTCGCTGAGCTCCGAGAGGATCTTCTCCCTTTTCGCCTCAAGCTCCTTTAACAGCTCCGCTTGGCTTCGCTTCAGCTGGAGCATCGACCTTTGAGCCGCGAGCTCCGCCTTAATCCTCTCCAACTCCGCCCTTCTCGGGCGGATTATCAACAGGTAGACGGCCAGAAGCTCGATCGCGAGGACGATGGCGGCTATCAGCTTCCTTTCCCTCGATGTCGGATATCTCACGCCTCACCACCCCCAAACGTCGCTTGAAATGCGATCACCTCCACACCCCCGACCGATTCCCTTTGGATGGACACCTCCACCTCGTCGGCGAAGAGCCCCTTCAACAGATCGATGAAGAGGAAAACGGACCCTTCGGAGAGCGATCTGCCTTCGACTGTCACAGCTCCGCGGTCGACCTCAAGTCTCTCGAGCCACAGATCCCTTGGAACCAGCGACCTCACAGCCTCCATTATGTCGGAGATCTTCCTCCTCTCCAGCTCCTCTAGGACGTTTCTGTAACCCCTCGCTTTATCCCTCATCGCCCTCAGCTCGGCCTGGAGCGCGGCCGCGCCGCCCATAACCCTTTCCAGTTCGCTGATCTGCCTCTCAACCGTTCTAAGCTGCTCTGTAACAGTTTTTATCTCACCCCCAAACATCTCCCCCAAGCCGATCCCCAGGATGAGCGTTCCCGCCATCGCCGCTCCCAGCTTGAGGAGGTATCTCCTCAGCTCCGCTTTGGCGATCAGCGATCGGGGCATGAGGTCGAGCTCCGGCAGCTTGGGCCCGAGGCCGGCGGCTCTCAACGCCGCTCCCAAGGCGGCGCACCAGGAGAGCAGATGGGTTTTCATCGGCTCGGCGGAAACCTCCATCAGATCCACGTTGGCCAGCGGATCCACCTCACCAGCTCGTTCTCCGACCTCCTCGGCTATCCTACGGGATATCCCCTCATAATCAGGCGAGTTGAGGATCAGAAGCAGCCTATCGACCTCCTCGTCGGGGTGATCGTTTCTGAAGAAGCTACAGCACAATCTCAGCTCATAAGCGAGCTCTTTGGGATCCTCCGATCCGACATCTATCGGATATATGAAGCTCGGATATCCCTTCCGCAAAGCCAGTATGACGGCGTTCTGATAATCGACGACCGCCGCCATGATCGTAGGGGCATCGGGACCGGTGATCTCCGGGGAAGCTATTGCCCTGAGGACGGCGAACGGGAGCGGATCGACGAAGGCCGCCTTCAAACCGGCTCTCTTAAGCGGGCCGAGATATTGGACGACCGTCTCGACGGGGGTTGCCGCCGCGATCAGATCGACCGTGTGAAAACCCGTCTCGAGACTCTCGGGGATGATCTCGAAATCCACCGCAGGCTCCGAGCCGGATATGACCGCGTATCCCTCTACCTCCGCTCTGACGGCCTCGTAAAGCTCCCGTTCCGACATCCTCGGCATCTCCATCGTCCTCATCACCACGCCCCTCATCGGCAGGACAAACCCTACCCTTCCCCTTTTTATCCCCTCCAGCTCCGCCATCCCCCTCAGCTTCTCCGCCAACGCCTTGGGGTCCTCCACTATCCCCTCATCAACCGCCCCCTCCGGCAGCTGATCGATGGCCAATTTGCTCAACACAACCCTCCCCTTTCTCTCCTCCACCTGAGCTATGGAGATATATCTTTCGCCTATGTATACACCGATCCCCCTCCTGGCCACTCCTCCCTCACCTCGCCCTCAACACAATGGTGAGCTGCTTGACAGCCCCATCTATTTCGCCGATCGAGGTTATCTCGACGGTCGAACCCGACCTGCTCACGGTCACCGAGAACTTGCCATCCGAGCCAGGCGGAAACTCGACCTCATCGAACCCCTCGCTCCAGCTGGGGTCCGCTTTGAGCTCCTTCAAAGCCGTTTCTATGCCGGCCTCGGCGATGTAAAACGCTTTGAGCTCCTTGTGCAGGTTCCCGGCGATCCTGAGATCTGTCCACATGGCCTCCAACATCAGAGCCACGGCGGATGTGAGGATAACCGTTATGAAGAGCGCTAATATGAGCGCTAATCCTTTCTCATCCCTCATCCCATCCCACCACCTCAAACCTGAGACGCGCCCCGCCCGGCATCTCATACTCCCCTTCAAACCTCACGTTCCCGGAGAGCTTGACCTCAACCCTCTCGCCCACCAGCGCGCCCTCTATCCTTTGAACCGCCGAGACCTCTATCTTCGAGCCGTATATCAACCCCCTCAACCTCCCGGAGGGACCGATGTTCGCATCCCCTCCGGCGATTATCAAATACCCCTCGTCGGAGATGCTCGAAAGCCTCCTCACAGCGAAAAGGGTCACATCCCCAGGGGTTATCACCGTCATCCTCCCCCGAAACAGCCCGGTTATCGAGACATCGGTCTCGGCGAAGAAGAACCCGTCACACTCGATGAAGGGATTTCCCCTTCCCGGAAAGGGGATGATCGGGATCGCCCTCTTAAGGCCGAGGGGAATCGGTGGAAACGGGAGCCATGGTTCTATAACCCATCTCCCCCTTCTGAACCTCCACGCCCTGAACCTGCCGTTCCCGACGATCCTTCCGAACCTATCATATGCCTTCCCGTCGGAGGCCAAGATGTAATCCGCGAGAGGTCGAAGCGATTCGATATCGATCCGGGGTATATCTATCGGATCAGCCCCCTCCTCTATCCTTCCCCCTATGCGCGGGTGGCCGATTATGTGGCACTCGCCCGCCGTTATGACATCCCCCTGTATGAAAACCCCTCCGCTTATGGTGATATCGCCGTTGGACACCACGCTTCCCCTGGATCCGCGCACCGAGATCAACCCGCCGAGGTAAACCCCTCCGCGCCCGGCGGTCACCGCCCAGGGGGTAAAGGGGATGGAATCCTCCGCGACGATCTCCTCGCCGATCGATCTGCGAGTTGAGGACAGAAACTCCTTGCCTTCCACGGCTAGCCTTATCTCGACCGAGTCGATCCGATCCGGGCGAGCTGTCGGGTTCCCCTCTTCGTCGTAGAACCTCATCTCAAAGCCATCGAGCGGCCCGGCCAGTTCATGAAGTTCGCCATCCGCTGCTAGGCAAAAGAACGGTTCCCCTTCGACATCGAAGAGCCCGTAGCTCACCTGTCTCCCCCCTACGATGAGATCGATCCTTTCCCCCGACGCTTCGGTTATCCGCTCGGCCCTCCTTATATCCCTCAACGCCATCTCCATCGCCACCCTGACCATCTGAACTGCTTGGCTTTCCGCGGTCGAGCTGTCCCAAACCCGCAGGCCGATATCGAGATTAGGGATAATGAAGAGCATCAAAACCCCC
>QNBQ01000003.1 GCA_003645735.1 Candidatus Poribacteria bacterium | reverse complement strand
TCGGGTGGCCGTCAGGGTTTCCGGATAATGAGCAACGAGGAGATCAGGGAACAAGAGCAGGAAAGACAAGAGGAGAAACGGGAACAGGAGGTAACGGAGGGAGGCCTTCCCGCCATAGAGGAGCTGAGCGAGGAGGAGCTGCTGAAGGCATATGATGAGGCCTTTAAGCTCCCCCAGGAGGGCGAGATAGTCAAAGGGACGGTCGTTAAGGTCACCCACGACGAGGTGCTGGTGGACATCGGCTACAAGTCCGAAGGTTATATCCCCGCCTCGGAGTTCGAGCGGCTTCCCACCGGCGAGCCGAATGTGAAGGTCGGGGACGAGATCTACGTCTACCTGCTGAGGAAGGAAGATCCGGACGGGATGATAGTCCTCTCCAAGCAGATAGCCGACCAGAGGATGGCCTGGGAGAGGGTCGAGAAGTCCTTCAAAGAGGGGACCCCGGTTCAGGGCAGGGTGATAAGGAGGGTGAAGGGCGGTCTGAGGGTCGAGATCGGCCCGCTCAAGGCCTTTATGCCCGCCTCGCAGGTGGATCTCAGGCCGGTGCAGAACCTGGAGGAGTGGGTCGGCAAGGAGATAGAGGCGCGGGTGATAAACCTGGACAAGAAGAGCCGGAACATAGTCCTGTCCCGCAGGGTTCTTCTGGAGGAGGAGCTGGAGAGGAAGAAGAGGCAGCTGCTTGAGACGCTCCAGCCGGGCCAGGTGGTCAAAGGGGTGGTCAAGAACATCACCAACTTCGGCGCCTTCATCGACCTGGGAGGGCTGGACGGGCTGCTGCACAAAAGCGATATGTCCTGGGGGAGGGTGGACGATCCGTCTCAGATCGTCTCGGTCGGCGATGAGATCGAGGTGATGGTGCTGAAGGTCGACAAGGAGAACGAGAAGGTCTCGCTCGGGCTGAAGCAGCTGACGCCAGATCCGTGGGAGACGGTCGAGGAGAAATACCCGATAGGGTCGGTCGTCAAGGGGAAGGTGGTCAGCGTGGTCGATTTCGGCGCCTTCGTCGAGCTTGAGGAAGGGGTTGAGGGGCTGATACACGTGACGGAGATGAGCTGGTCCCGCAGGCCGGTTCACCCCTCCAAGATAGTCAAGCCGGGCGATGAGGTGGAGGTGAGGGTGCTCGACATAGACAAGGAGAGGAGGAGGATCTCGCTCAGCCTGAGACAGGTGCAGCCCAACCCGTGGGAGGAGTTCGCCCGCAAACACCCGGTCGGCAGCAAGGTGAGGGGGATAGTCAGGACGTTGACCGACTTCGGCGCCTTCGTCGAGCTTGAGGGCGGCATAGAGGGGCTGATACACGCCTCCGATATGACCTGGGCGAGGAAGATGGTCAACCCGCGCGAGATACTCAAGGAGGGCGATGAGGTGGAGGTAGTGGTTATGAACGTCGACGTCGAGAAGCAGAGGATCTCCCTCAGCCTCAAGCACGTCGAGCCCGATCCGTGGCTGACCGTCCCCGAGAAATACAAGGTCGGCTCGATAGTCGAGGGCGAGGTGGTCAACATCACCGACTTCGGCGCCTTCGTCAAGCTGGAGGAGGGGGTCGAGGGGCTGGTGCACATCTCGGAGATGGACACCAAGAGGGTCGAGAAGCCCGAGGACGTGGTCTCCATCGGCCAGAAGGTCAAGGCCAAGGTGATAAGCCTCGACCCGATAGACAGGAGGATAGGCCTCAGCATCAAGGCCTACAAGGTGGAGCAGGAGAGGAAGGAGACGGAGAGGGTGCTCGAAAAATACACGAGGCCCGTCTCCGCCGGCACCTCCCTTGGGGAGCTGCTCAGGAAAACCTTAATGGAGCAACAACAGAAGCAGAAATCCGATTGAGGGAAGGCTTTCCCTCGCCCGTTATCTCCTCGTTTCCCATGAAAGAAAAATCCATCGAGAGAGGGGAGGAAAATTGAAAGGCGGACGCTTCCTTTTCACCTCGGAATCGGTCACCGAGGGCCATCCGGATAAGATCGCCGATCAGATATCTGACGCGATCTTGGACGCCATCCTCGCCAAAGACCCGATGGGGCGGGTGGCGTGTGAGACCCTGGTCACAACGGGGCTTGTGTTCATAGCGGGCGAGATAACGACCGAGACCTACGTCGACATGGCCAAGGTGGCGCGGGAGGTCATCAAGGAGATCGGCTACACGGACGCCGCATACGGGTTCGACTACAAGACATGCGCCGTCATAACCGCCATCGACGAGCAATCCCCCGATATAGCCGTAGGAGTTGACAGGTTGGGAGCGGGCGATCAGGGGATGATGTTCGGCTACGCCTGCACCGAGACGCCCCAGCTGATGCCCCTTCCGATAATGCTGGCGCACGGCCTGACCAAGAGGCTCGCTCAGGTGCGGAAGGAAGGAATACTGAAGTTCCTCAGGCCGGACGGAAAATCACAGGTGACCGTGCTGTATGAGGACGGCAAGCCCAAGAGCGTCGAGACCGTGGTCGTCTCCACCCAGCACGACCCGGACGTGTCGCGTAAGGAGCTGGAGGAAGCGGTCATCGAGGAGGTGATCAAGAAGGTCATCCCGCAGGAGATGCTCAGCCCGCACATCAAGTATTACATCAACCCCACCGGCAGGTTCGTCCTGGGCGGGCCGCACGCCGACACGGGCTTGACGGGCAGGAAGACGATCGTCGACACCTATGGCGGCATGGCCAGACATGGAGGCGGCTGCTTCTCCGGCAAGGACCCGACCAAGGTCGACAGAAGCGCCTCTTATGCCGCCAGACACGCCGCCAAGAACATCGTAGCCGCCGGCCTGGCCGAGAAGTGCGAGATACAGGTCGCCTACGCCATAGGCGTGGCCGAGCCGGTCTCCATCATGGTCAACACGTTCGGAACGGGCAAGATACCGGACGAGAAGATAGCAATGCTCGTCAAGAAACACTTCGACTTCACCCCGGCGGGGATGATCGAGCGGCTGCAGCTCCGAAGGCCCATATACCGTAAGACGGCGGTCTACGGCCACTTCGGAAGGGAGGAGCCCGAGTTCACCTGGGAGAAGCTCGACTACGTCGAAATCCTCAAATCCGAGGTGGAATAGGGGGCGGCGATGAGATACGACGTCAAGGACCTCTCCCTCGCCTCCGAAGGGGAGCTGAGGGTCGAATGGGCGGATCGGTTCATGCCCGTTCTGAGGCTCATAAGGGAGCGGTTCGAGAGGGAAAAACCGCTGAAAGGGGTTAGGATAGGCGCCTGCCTCCACGTCACGACCGAAACGGCCAACCTCATGCGGACGCTCAAGGCCGGAGGGGCTGAGGTAGCCCTGTGCGCCTCCAACCCGCTCAGCACCCAGGACGACGTGGCGGCCTACCTGGTGGAGAGGTGCGGCGTGCCGGTCTTCGCGATCAAGGGCGAGGATAGGGAGACCTACTACAAGCACATCCACAGCGTGCTCGACACCGAGCCGATGATAACGATGGACGACGGGGCCGATCTGGTCTCAACCCTTCACTCCGAGAGACGGGAGCTGTTGGGGAAAGTGATCGGCGGAACTGAGGAAACGACCACCGGGGTCATAAGGCTCAGGAGCATGGCCCAAAAAGGAGTGCTCGCCTACCCGATCATCGCCGTCAACGACGCCAAGACCAAACACCTCTTCGACAACAGATACGGCACCGGGCAGAGCACCATAGACGGGATAATCCGGGCGACCAACGTGCTGCTTGCCGGGACGAACTTCGTCGTCTGCGGTTACGGCTGGTGCGGAAGGGGCGTGGCGATGAGGGCCAGGGGGATGGGCGCAAACGTCATCGTCACCGAAGTCGACCCCATAAGGGCGCTTGAGGCGGTGATGGACGGGTTCAGGGTGATGCCGATGGCCGAGGCGGCTGAGATAGGCGATATCTTCGTCACCCTCACCGGCGATATAAACGTCATACGCGAGGAGCACTTCAAGGTCATGAAGGACGGGGCGATCGTGTGCAACTCGGGCCACTTCAACGTCGAGATCGACATCCCCGCCCTCGAAAGGATGAGCGTCAAGAAGAGGAGGATAAGGAGGTTTGTCGACGAATACACGCTCAAGGACGGGCGGAGGATCTACCTGCTCGGGGAGGGCAGGCTGATAAACCTCTCCGCCGCCGAGGGACACCCCGCAAGCGTCATGGACATGAGCTTCGCCAACCAAGCCCTCTCGATCGAGTTCATCGTCAAAAACGCCGATAAGCTCGAAAAGAGGGTTCACCCGGTGCCTGAGGAGATCGACAGGGAGGTGGCGAGGCTGAAGCTGAGGGCGCTGGGCGTCAGGATAGACGAGCTGACCGAGGAGCAGAAGAGATATCTTGAGAGCTGGGAGATGGGCACCTGAGGGGGTGTGGCCGTGCTCATAGTCGGCGAGCTGATAAACACCTCGCGCAAGAGGATAGCCGAGGCGGTTGAGAAGGGGGATGAGGGATACATCCGGAGGGTGGCCGAGAGGCAGGCCAAATGCGGCGCCCATTACATCGACGTCAACTGCGGCACGCTGCTCGAGAGGGAGGTCGAGGTGTTGCCCTGGCTCGTTCAGGTCGTCCAAGACGCCGTTCAGCTCCCCATCTGTATCGATTCGCCCAGGCCCGAGGCCATAGAGGCCGCCCTGAGGGTTCACCGGCACGGAACCCCGATGATAAACTCCGTGACCGCCGAGGAGGGACGGGCGGAGGCGGTGCTGCCGCTCGTCAAGGAGTATAACGCGAAGATCGTCGCGCTGACGATGGACGAGAGCGGCGTTCCCCGAGACGCCGACTCCCGATGCGCCGTCGCCGATAAGCTCGCCTCCATGATGGAGGAACACGGCATCCCCCTCGAGGACGTCTACTTCGACCCGATCGTCCAGCCCATAAGCTCCGATCAGAGCCAGGGGATCGCCTTCCTGGAGGCGGTCGGGAGGATAAGGGAGAGATACCCCAGGGCGCACATCATCTGTGGGTTGAGCAACATCTCGTTTGGGCTGCCCAACAGGAGGCTGCTCAACAGGACATTCCTCGCCATGGCGCTTCTTAAGGGGGTGGACGCCGTTATCCTTGACCCCACCGATGGGAAGCTGATGGCGGCGTTGTGCGCCGCACGGGCGCTGCTCGGGCTGGACGAGTTCTGCATGGATTACATCAGGGCCTCCCGGGAGGGGAGGCTGGAGGTTTGATGTGAGGAAGGTTTGGGGGTTTCTCGTCGAGAGGTGGGAGACCGTCGTCATAATCCTGTCCATCTTCTCCCTCTGGCCGGTCGTTAAGTGGTATAACGCCCGCCAGAACACCCCCGGCTACTACTACCTCGTCCTGCTCGGGATCCTAGGGGTGCTGGGTGTGGTAACGTATAGGAGGATCAAGAGGTTGAGGGAGGCGCTGAGGGATCTGAGGGGCCGGAGGGAGAGGGGTCCTTTCCCGCCGTTTTTCTGAAACTTTTTGAGGAGGTCTGAGTTGAAGGGGGATATACTGGCCAGGCTCAGGAGAGGCGAGGTATTGGTCTGCGACGGCGCCATGGGGACGATGCTCCAGTCGATGGGCTACAGGCCGGGGGAGCCGCCCGAGCTGTGGGGGCTTGAAAACGAGGAGGCTCTCAGATCGATCCACAGGGGATACATCGAGGCCGGCGCCGACGTGATCCTGACGAACACCTTCGGCGGTAACGGGATAAAGCTGGGGAGGTCGGGCCTGGGCGAGCGGGTCGAGGAGATCAACAGGGAGCTGGCCCGCATCGCGGTCGATGAGGCGAACCGCTCGGGGAGGGCCGTTTACGTGGCGGGCGACGTCGGCCCCACGGGGGAGTTCATGGAGCCGCTGGGGGAGCTGAGCGAGGAAAGGGCAATAGAGGTGTTCGCCCAGCAGATAGAGGCGCTCGTGGAGGGAGGCGTCGACCTAATCCTGATAGAGACGATGATGGACCCCAAAGAGGCGGCCGCGGCGGTCAAGGCGGCCAGATCGGTCTGCCGCCTCCCCGTCTTCGCCTCTATGAGCTACAACGTCGCCCCGGACGGCTTCAGGACGATGATGGGGACCTCCCCCCGGGAGGCCGTGGAGGTGCTCCTGGATGCCGGAGCGGACGGGGTCGGGGCGAACTGCGGGGATGTGCTCGCCTCGATGATGCCGGATCTCATAAGGGAGATGAGGGGGGCTGGGGCGGAGCTGATCGTGGTCGAGCCCAACGCCGGAAAACCCCAGCTCGTCGAGGGAAAAACCGTCTTCCCCCAGACCCCTGAGGAGATGGCCCGGAGCGTGCCGGCCATGATAGAGGCCGGCGCCAACATCATCGGCGGATGTTGCGGAACAACACCACAGCACATAAGGCTCATAGCGCAGGCCGTGAGGGAGGCTATGGGAGGTGAGAGGGGATGAGCGATCTCGTGGTCGTCGGATCGGTCGCGCTCGACTCGGTCGAGACGCCCTACGGCAAGGTGGAAAGGGCGTTGGGCGGCTCGGCAACTTATTTTTCGGTCGCCGCCTCTTTCCTCCCGAACGTCAAGGTCAAGCTGGTCGCCGTGGTGGGGGAGGATTTCCCCCGGGAACACGTCGAAATGCTCAAATCCAGGGGGATCGATCTGGAGGGGCTTAAGGTCGAGAAAGGCAAGACGTTCCACTGGAGGGGGAGATACACCGATCCCAACACGGTCGAGACCCTCGCCACGGAGCTTAACGTCTACGCCGGGTTTAAGCCGGAGCTCCCCGAAAGCTACAGATCGACGGATTACCTCTTCCTGGGGAACATCAACCCCGACCTCCAGCTGGAGGTTCTGAATCAGGTCGAGTCCCCCAAGCTGGTGGCCTGCGATACGATCAAGCTCTGGATAGATACGATGTTCGACCAGCTGCTCGAGGTGCTCAAACGGGTGGACGTGGTGATCATAAACGACTCGGAGGCCAAGATGATCGCCCGGGAGGGGAACCTCATAAAGGCGGCGGAGAAGCTGCTGGATCTGGGGCCCAAGCGGGTCGTGATAAAGAAGGGCGAACACGGCGCCATCTCCCTCACCAGCGACTCGTTCTTCGCCATCCCGGCCTACCCCGTCAGGGACGTGGTCGACCCGACCGGGGCGGGGGACACCTTCGCCGGGGGGCTGATGGGTTACCTGGCGAGCGTCGACAGGGCGGACGAGGAGGTGTTCAGGATGGGGATGGCTTACGGAACGGCCTTGGCCTCGTTCGACGTTGAGGACTTCAGCCTCAACAGGCTGCTCTCGATAGGCGAGGGGGATCTGAGGAGGCGGCTGGAGGAGCTCAGGGAGATGACGAGGTTCTAAATGGAGCTTTTCGAATGCGTAGGCGTCATCCACGTTCACTCCCGTTATTCGGATGGGGGCGGTTCGGTCAAGGGGATAATAAAGGCCGCCCGCAAAGCCGGGCTTGATTTCCTGATCCTCACCGATCACGACACGCTCAAGCCCCGCCGAAAATGGCAGGGATGGCATGGCGATCTGCTTCTGATCGTCGATGAGGAGGTCTCCCCCTGGATAGGCAACCATCTGCTCGCCCTGGGGATAAAGGAAGCCATAGAGGCCAAGAGGGCCTTGAGGGCCCAGCCCATAATCGATGAGGTCAAAAGACAGGGGGGGTTAGCCCTGCTGGCCCACCCCTTTGGCGGCAAGGAGAACTTCCTGCCCGTAAGGGACAGGCCGTGGCTCGACTGGGAGGCCGATGGGTTCGACGGGATGGAGATCTGGTCATACATGTATGACTGGGTCGAGAGGATAAACCTCCTCAACCTCCCCTACTACTACCTCCATCCCGAGGAGGCGATAGAGGGCCCCCACCCGGAGGCGCTGAGGAAGTGGGATGAGCTGGGGAAAGAGCGGAGGGTGGTGGGGATCGCCGGCCTGGACGCCCACGGCAAAAGGGTCCCCTTCCTCCCCTTCATCCAGATCCTCCCCTACGAATACCTCTTCAAGACGCTCAGGAACCATCTGCTTCTGACCGAGCCCCTGGACAGATCCTCGGCGGAGAGGAGCATCCAGCTGATTTACGAGGCGATCGGGGAGGGGAGGTGTTTCGTGGGATATGACCTGCTCGCCGATTCGAGCGGTTTCTCCTTCCGATGTGAGATGGAGGGGGAGGAGGTCGTCATGGGCGAGGAGAGGGAGTTTAAGGGGCGGGCGACGTTGATCGTCAGCTCGCCCTTCCCCGCCCGGATCAGGCTGTTGAGGGACGGCGAGGAGATGTGCAGGAGGGTGGGGACGGAGCTGAGATGGGAGGCGACCGAGCCGGGCGTCTACAGGGTCGAGCTTTACCTGGGCGAGAAGCCCTGGGTTTTCTCCAACCCGATCTATTTGAGGGGACGCCCGGAGGCGTCCCCTTAAGCTCACCTTTTGATCAATCCCCAGACGGTCGCGAGCTTACCCGACGGGCTCACGGCTGCCCCCGCGAGCGGCCCTTTCTCCATCAGCTCCTTTATCTCGTCTTTAGTCAGCGCCTTGGCCCAGATGCAGAGGTCGTCCATCAGGCCGGTGAACGGCCTCTTGTTGTCTATGTTGAACCCGACCCTCGCCCCCTGGGTCCAGTCCTGCATCAGCTCCAGCTTCTGCACGTCCTGCTTGGCGACCTCCTCCCCGTTGATGTAGAGGGCGGCGTATCCCTCCTCGAAGTTGTAGACCCCGGCGTAATGCAGCCAGGTGCCCCACTCCACCTTGCCCGCCCTTATGTCGAAGATCGTGGTCATCCCCTTGGTCCTCAGCAGCCATCTGAAGTTGCCCTCGGCCCTCAGCTCCGGGTGGATGATCCAGGTGCCGTCGCCTCCCCTGACGTTGAAGATGGCGTGGTGGCCGCCGGTGTTCTCGCAGTTGACCCATGCGCAGACGGACATGCTGTGTTTGGGTATGTGCTCCTTGGGGAAGTTGGCCCCGTCCAGATCCAGATAGCTCCCCCTCTCGAACTTGGCCGCCATGCCCCTCTTGCCCGGGACCTGGGTCACGTTTCCCATTATCTTGCCGTCGTGCCCGTAACCCGATTTATCGAGGACGAACCCGTTGACGAAATCCTCGAAGTCGTAATAGATGATCAGCTCGGGAACCGGTATCTTGGCCCAAGCTGTCAACGGCAGGATCAGACCGATGGCCAAGGCCAACCGCTTAAACATCACACATCACCTCCAAACGTGATTTCCGCCTATTCGGGGTGGAAACCGGTTTCATCAGCAAATTATAGTATCCCAACCCGAGCAGGTCAACCCTCCCTCAGCCCTCAAGCATCCCCTTCAGCTCCAGGGCGTTCTCCACCGCGTATCCGAAGGCGTCGTTGTCGAAATACACGTAGACGTCGAGGCCCGATCGCAGATGCTCCCTTATGATCGAGGCCCACCGCTCGAGCTCCTCCCTCGTATACCTAGAGGCGTAGAGCTTCTTGGAGCCGTGTAGCCTGAAGTAGCTGAAGTCAGCCGTGACCTCAAACGCTTTGGGGAACTTCGGCGAATCGGCTATACAGAGCGCCGCGTTGTGTCTCTCCAGCAACTCGTATATCTCCCGGCGGAACCAGCTCTCATCCCTGAACTCGAAGGCGGCCTTCAACCCCTCGGGCAGCAGGCTTAAAAGCCGTTCTAGCCTCTCCGGATCGGCCTTGAACCTCGGCGGGAGCTGAAACAGTATCGGCCCGAGCTTCTCCCCCAAAAGCTCCGCCCTCGAGAGGAAAAGCTCCAGGCTCTCCTCGATCTCGGAGAGCCTCTTGACGTGTGTGATGTATCGGCTGGCTTTGACCGCGAAGATGAACCCCTCCGGCGCCCTCTTCCTCCAGTTGGAGAAGGTCGCCTCCCTGGGCAGCCTGTAAAACGAGCAGTTTATCTCGACCGTATCGAAATGGCGGCAGTAAT
Organism: Candidatus Poribacteria bacterium; assembly: GCA_003645735.1. Lineage (GTDB taxonomy): Bacteria > Poribacteria > WGA-4E > B28-G17 > B28-G17 > B28-G17. The sequence goes on along the minus strand of QNBQ01000003.1, from coordinate 7,113 downwards.
GCTCCAGCCACCTGCTTTTCGGGAGATCCTCGGGGTAGAAAACCCCGAGCCAGTGGTTATAGGTCCAACCCGAGGTGCCTATCCTGAGGCTTTGCATCTCCCCCTCCAATCGAAGACGACCCCTAAAAACTCCCCGGGGCGCTCCCTCAGCCCCTCGTAAGCCTCGGCGCACCTCTCCGGGGGGAGGAGGTGGGTCAGCAGCGGATCGACCTTCAGACGGCCCTCGGCTATCAGGCGGAGCATTATTTTAGCGTTCCTCTCGATGCTGTGCTTGAAGAAGCCGCCCGGATCCTCCCTGACCGGATAGCGCCACTCATGCGCCCCTTTAAACGTCACACACCCGTGTCCCCAGAGGTGTATCCGCTGCAGCAGCTCGGTCACGTTCGTCCGGAGCGGGTCGCGCGGCGACCCCAGTAACACCACCTCGCCCAGCTTCCCGGCCAGCTCGGCCGCCAGCAGCGCCCCCTGAGGCGTCCCGCTCGCCTCTATGACCAGCTCGCACCCCCTCCCCTCCGTCCACTCCCTCACCGCCTCGACGGGGTCGACCTCCGATGCGTTCACGGTCTTAGTTATCCCGCACTCCCTCGCCCTCTCCAGCCTCTCCTCCACGCGATCTATCGCCATGACCTCGCATCCCGAAAGCAGGCAGAGCTGGGCGGCGAAGTTCCCGACCAACCCCATCCCTATGACCGCGACCCGATCCCCCAGCTCGGGGCGGGCGACCCTCAGGGCGGTGATCGAGACGTTGGCCATCCGGGCGAAGACGGCCCGCTCCGGCTCCAGGCCCTCCGGGAGCTTGATCGTCAGAACCCTGGCCATGGCGTGGCTCGCGTGCGGCCCGTAGGTGAAGACGATATCCCCCTCCTTTATCCCCTTCACCTCCGGCCCGACCGCTATCACCTCGCCCACGGAGCCGTATCCGGGGTTGAACGGCAGACGCGCCCACGGCTCTATCCCCCTGAGACAGGCCAGCTCCGTCCCGGCGCTTATGATCGACGTCAGCGTCCGTATCGCCACGCCGTCCCGTCCGGGGGACGGGTCGAACTCGAACTCCTCAAGCCTCACCACGTTCGGCTCCACAAACATGACCCTTTCGGCCCGCATCACGCACCTCCCCTGAGAAAAGCCCCGCGCGGAATTACTATACACCTCTCGGATATCCGAGTCAAGCGCGGAGTTTCCCCGAGGGGCGGCGTGTGGTATAATAGTAGCGCCATGGCCGGGGAGGTCGTCCCGAAAAAGACGGTCGAGGATCTGATCATCGAGATAGAGGAGAGAAAGCTTGAGGCCAAAAGGGAGCAGGTGGCCAAGCTGTGCCTGATGATCGAGGAGATGAAGGCCGAGCTGAGGAGGTTCGAGGCCGAATACGGCGCCAAGGTCGGCAGGCTGCTCCTCGAGCTTGAGAAGATCGAGCTGAAGGCCAGGGAATATGATCTGAAGCTCCGAATCGCCCAGTCCAACCCCTACCTCGATGAGGAGGAGATAGAGAGGGAGGCCGAAAGGGAGATCGAGGGGGAGCGGAGGAGGATAGCCGAGGAGGAGAGGAGGATCGAGGAGGCCGGGAAGAAGATGCCGGAGCTGTCCGAGGAGGAGAGGAGGGAGATGAGGAGGCTCTATCTGAAGCTCGCCAAGAGATACCACCCCGACAAGGCCGGCGGGGGGAGCGAGCGGATGATGGCGATCATCAACAGGGCGTATGAGGAGGGGGATCTGGAGCTCCTCAGGAGGCTGGCATCGGAGGCGGATGAGATAGACGATGTGACGCCGAAGAAACGGAGGATAGAGCTGCTGAGGCGGGAGAACGAGAGGTTGGATCGGGTGATCCGGGAGCTTAAGGGGGAGATGGAGAAGATCCGCAGCTCGCCGCTTTACAGGCTGAAACAGCAGGTCGAGCAGGCCAGGAAGCGGGGGGAGGACCTCCTCGAAAGGCTGGCTGACGAGGTGAGGGCCAAGATAGAGCTGGCCAAATCGAGGTTGCGCCTCGCCTCGGAGAGGTTCAGGGTGTTGATGGCTCTGAGGAAAGCGGCCAGGGGTGTTCTGAGATGGCTGTGAGGGATAGGTTTAAGCTCAGCTACTCGCGCCTGATCCTGGCGCTGCTCGCCTGGGCGGCCGCCTTCGCGTTCGGCGCCTACCTAGGGAGGTATCTGAAATGGTTCGCCGACTTCCTCCAGGCCGTCCCGATAGGGCTGATGGTCTACCTCCTGACCTCCAAGCCCTTCCGAAACCTGCGCCGGGAGAGGATAAGATGCCTCAACTGCGGGAGGAGGTTCACCATCAAGATACCGGTCAACAACTTCATCACGGGCTTCGCCAGGGGCGACTCCCAGCCGCGCCTGATGCCCAACGAGCGGTCGATGCTCATAACCCACAAACGGTGCGGCAAGTCGATGTATGTGCTTTACAGGGAGACGCCCCCGATGGAGCTGCTGGTCAAAGGGGGGTGAGGCGATGTATCCGAAGCTGATACAGATAGGGCCGATAACGATCTGGAGCTTCGGGGTGATGATGGCCCTGGCCTTCATCACCACCTCCTGGCTGCTCCAGAGGGAGCTGAGGCGGAGGGGGATAGACGACAACGCCGCCGGATGGATCACGATCGCAGCGATAGTCGGCGGGATAGTCGGGGCGAAGCTGTTCTGGGCGTTTGAGCATTTCGACGAGTTCTCCCAGGCCCCCCTCAGATCGCTTTTCACCGGGGCCGGTCTGACGTGGTATGGGGGCTTGATCCTGGGCGCCATCGCCGTCATCCTGACCATCAAGGCCATGGGGAAGCCGTTCCTGCAAGTGGCCGACTCGATCGGGCCGCTCATCGCCCTGGGGTATGCGATAGGCAGGATGGGATGTTTCCTGTCAGGGGACGGGGATTACGGCCCCCCCTCAAACCTCCCCTGGGCGATGTCGTTTGAACACGGGACCGTCCCGCCCCACCTCAACCCGGCCATACAGAAGCTGCTGGGGACGACCGACGTCCCCCCGGACATCAGGGTTCACCCCACCCCGCTTTACGAGATCGCCATGTCGCTGCCGATCTTCTTCTTCCTTTGGAGCAGGAGGAGGAGATATGAGGGGATGCCGGGCTTTCTGTTCGGGATGTATATGGTTCTGGGGGGGTGTGAGAGGTTCATAGCCGAGTTCTGGCGGCTGACACCCAAGACCCCTTTCGGCCTGACCGTCCCCCAAACCTTCAGCCTGGCCATGATAGCGGGCGGGGCGATCTTCATATGGTATGCCAAGTCCAAGAAGGCTCAGATCCGAAAGGCGAGGGGGAGGAGATGAAGGGGTTCGATGTGGTGGGGATCGGCTATACCTGCGTCGATCTGCTGGGCATAGCGCCGAAATATCCGCCGGATGCCGACGAGAAGACGGAGCTTTTGGAGTTCAGCATGCAAGGAGGGGGGCCGGCGGCGACCGGCCTGGTGACCCTCTCCAGGCTGGGGGTCAAAACGGCCTTCATCACAAAGATCGGCGACGATTTCTTCGGCAGGTTCGCGCTGGAGGAGCTGAGGAGGGAGGGGGTGGACGTTTCGGGAGCGGTGATCGAGAGGGGCGCAAGCTCACCCTTCGCCTTCATAATCGTCGAGAGGGGGACGGGCAGGAGGACGATCCTCTGGACGCGCGCCACCACCTCCCAGCTCAGGCCCGAGGAGGTCGATATGCAGCTCGCCACATCCGGCAGGATGCTCTATCTGGACGGCCTTCAGATGGAGGCATCGCTTCAGGCGGCCAAGCTGGCGAAGGAGAGGGATGTGATCGTCTTCCTGGACGCCGACACGGTCCAAGAGGGGATCGATGAACTCATAAAGCTGTGCGATGTAGTCATAGCTTCGAGGGCCTTCGCGCGGGAGTTCACCGGCTGCGACGGGGATTACGAGAAGGCCCTCAGATCCATCCTATCGCTCGGCCCCCGGATCGCCGGGATCACCCTGGGGGAGAGGGGGTGCATCTGCTCCGACGGCCGGAGGGTCGTCTTCAAGGAGGCCTTCAAAGTCGACGTGGTCGACACGACGGGGGCGGGGGACGTCTTCCACGGCGCCTTCGCCTACGGCGTTTTGAGGGGATGGGATTTGGAGAGTATAGCCGAGTTTTCAAACGCGACGGCGGCCTTAAAATGCAGGAAGCTGGGCGGCAGGCCCGGCATACCGACCCTTGAGGAGGTTCTCGATTTCCTGGGATGGGAAGGAGAACCCTCTTCTCGTTCATAGTGTCGATCCTGCTCCACGCCGTCTTTCTGTTCGCGCTCACCCCCTCCTTCAAGCTCGGTCGCTTCGCCGGCGTTTACGCGGTGGAGGAGAGCTACATCGATAAGAGGATGAAGCCGATCGAGGTGGACATAATCGAGGGGTTTCCCGAGGTGGCCAGGCCGCTTTTCGGGAGGGATTTCGTGACGGCCAGATCGCGGAGGCCGATGGAGGCCTCCCGCCGGGTCGGCCCCCCCTCCCCCAGATCCGACCTCGCCCTCGGAGCCTCGGGCCCGCCGTCCTCGGCGCCCCTCTTCACGGCCCTGAAGGAGGTCGATCCCGAGGGGATCTTAAGCTCGGAGGGGTTGTCCTCCTTCTCCCTGAGCGAACCGGTCCCGACCCCTCAAGAAGGGAGGGATGAGGCGGAAGGGGATGAGAGGAGGAGAGGCGGAGGAGGGGGAGATGTGGACTCACAGATGGCGGACAGGCTCTCCAGGATAGCCGCCTGGATCGGGAGGCACGCCAGGGCTCGGGCCGTCGATATCGCCTTCATCCTGGACACCTCCGGCAGCATGGAGGACAACATCGTCGCGGTGGGGAATCATCTCAACGATATGATCGGCTCGCTTGAGGCGAGCGGACTGGACGCCAGAGTGGCGGTCGTGAAGTTCAGGTATCTCAAGAGGGATATGCTCGTGTTCCCCTTCACGCGCGACGTGGGCAGATACCGCCGCCTGCTGAGGAACGTCAGGTGTTACGGCGACGAGAGGGCTTACGACGCCATCTGGAAGGCGCTCGATCAGCTCCGGTTCCGCCCCGGGGCCGAAAGACACTTCATACTCGTGACCGACGAGCCGATGAAGGGGAGCGTTCCGTTTCTGAAGGTCGTCTCCAGGTGCAGGAGGGAGAGGGTGGCGGTCACCGTCATAGGGATAGACGACCCCTATCACAAGATGCTGGCCAAGCTGACCGGGGGGGTCTTCATGGAGATACCGAGGTGAGGATGATGAGGATAAGGGTGGCGGTTTTGACGGTGAGCGACAAGGCGTTCAGGGGCGAGAGGGAGGATCGGAGCTATCCGGCGATAGCCGAGGCTTTAAGGGGTTGGGAAGGGGTTGAATTCGAGGTGAGGCGGTATGAGGTGGTTCCGGACGAGAGGGAGGTCATAGCGGCCAAGCTGAGGGAGCTGGCCGATGGGGGGGAGGTCGATCTGATCCTGACGGCCGGCGGGACGGGGTTGGGGCCGAGGGATGTGACGCCGGAGGCGACGCTGGAGGTGGTGGAGAGGGTGGTGCCGGGGATACCCGAGGCGATGAGGGCGGAGAGCTTGAAGGCCACGCCGGCGGGGATGCTCTCCAGGGCCGTAAGCGGCATAAGGGGCAGGACGTTAATAATCAACCTGCCGGGCAGCCCCAAGGGGGCCAAGGAGTGTCTGGAGGCGATCCTGCCCGCCATACCGCATGCCGTCGAGGTTCTGAGGGGGGAGATCGGCGACCATCAAGCCCCCTCCTACCGGGACGAAAGCCCAAGGGATGGGCGCCGAGGCCGTTGATAAGGGTGAACCGCTATGGTATAATACACTAGCACGGGGATCTCTCCCCGCCTTGCGCTTGAAGCGTAAGGCTTTAAACCCATGGGGAGGTGGATGAGTTGAGGGAGCCGAGGCAGTATGAGGTGATGTTCATCATCAAGCCGGATCTGGGGGCCGAGAGGACAAACGATTCGATCAACCAGGTCGTCGAGTATATGGAGTCCAACGGCTGCCAGGTCAAGAGGGTCGAGCGGTGGGGCATAAGGAGGCTGGCCTACGAGATCAAGAAGGGCCAGAAGTTCAGGGAGGGCTATTACGTCATCATCATCTTCGATTGTGACCCCCAGTTCGCCGAGCCGTTCAAGAGATGGCTGATGTTGAGGGATGAGGTTTTAAGGGTTTTGCTGGTCAGATCGGAGGCCGATCCGACCAAGCCGATCAAGCCTCCGACGGTTGAGGTGCTGGACGTCTACGAGGAAGAGCTTACTCCGCCTCAGACGACGGCCTCCTCTCAGGCCAGCTCCCAGCAATCGGAAAAGGAGGGATGATCCGGTATGGCCGGATATAACAGGGTCATCCTGCTCGGCAATCTGACACGGGATCCGGAGGTCAGATATCTGCCGAGCGGGACGGCCGTCGCCACCTTCGGCATAGCCGTAAACCGCGTCTATAACGACAGACAGACGGGGGAGAGGAAGGAGGAGGTCTGTTTCGTAGATGTCACAACTTTCGGAAGGAACGCCGAGATATGCGGCGAATACCTGCATAAGGGGAGGCTCGTCCTCATAGAGGGGCGATTGAGGTATACCACCTGGGAGACGGAGGACGGCCAGAGGAGGAGCAAGCTGGACGTGGTCGCCGAAAACATCAGGCTGATGCCGCTGAGCGCTCAGCCGTCCCAGCCGTCCGAGGAGCCTCCCGTCGAGGAGGCGTCCGAGGTCGAAGAGGAGCCGTTCTCCGAGGACGACATCCCCTTCTGAGGAGGTTGAGGAGCGATGAGGTATAGGAAAAAGGTTTGCAGGCTGTGCGCCGAGAAGATAGAATACGTCGACTACAAGGACATCGATCTTCTCAAGGACTTCCTGAGCGAGAGGGGGAAGATCATAGGGAGGCGTGTAACGGGCACCTGCGCCAAACATCAAAGACAGCTGACTAAGGCGATCAAACGCGCCCGTATGATAGCTCTCCTGCCGTTCACCAAGAAATAATCCCCGAAAAACAACCCTCTCCCCCTCGCCTCCGAAAACTCTAAACGAGGAGGAGTTCTCCGATGGAGGTCATCCTGAAGCAGGATCTCCCCGGCGTCGGGAAGGCCGGGGAGATAGTAACCGTGGCGGACGGATACGCGAGGAACTATCTCATCCCAAGGGGGATAGCCATCCCGGCCACCGAGGGCAACATAAG
>QNBQ01000002.1 GCA_003645735.1 Candidatus Poribacteria bacterium | reverse complement strand
GGCCAAGAAGCTGGCGCCGAAAACCCCGAGCGTGCTGGACACGCTGGGATGGGCCTACTACAAACGGGGCGATATCGATAGGGCGCTCGAGAACATCCTCCAGGCCGTCAAGCTCGGAACCAATGAGGCGGACGTCTACTACCACCTGGGCCTGGTCTATATGAAGAAGGGGATGAGGGGGAAGGCGAGGGAGGCCTTCAGGAAGGCGCTGGAGCTGAACCCGAAATTCGACAAGGCCGATGAGATAAGGAGGCTGTTGGGAGGGGGGTGATGAGCTACCCCTCCAGCGCCGCCTCGGCCATCGCCTCGATGTTTTCAGGGGGGACGTTCGGCAGGATCGCCTCGTGGCTCGGGCTGACGACCAGCGCCGGGCCCAGAAGCTCCTTGATCCTCCTCACCTCCTCCTTGACCTCCTCGGGCGTCCCCCTAACGAGCAGCTCCTGGGTGTCCACCCCTCCCATGAAGGCTATCTTCCCCTTGAACTCCCTGGCGAGGGTCTCGGCGTCCATGTTGACGGCCTTGGCCTGGAGCGGATGGAGGGCGTCGACGCCGGCGTCTATCAAGTAGGGGATCGCCTTGTAGATCGAGCCGCAGGAGTGTAAAACGACCTGATACCCATAGCTTTTGGCCAGCTCGACCAGCTCCCTCAAGTATGGCAGAACGAACTCCTCGAAGTGCTCGGGGCTCATGAACAGGTCGATCTGGGTGCCGAAGTCGTTGCCGAAGAAAAAGCCATCCATAAGATCGCCCGCCATCTCGAAAAACCGACGGTTGCCCTCCAGGAAGTAATCGACGACGTGACGGGTGACGGCGTGAACCACCTTGGGGTTCGTGTGCATCTTGATGAAGTAGTTCTCCATCCCGAAGAGATCGGCCACCAGGTGGAAGAAGGGGGACCACATCCCGCTCAGCCTGTAGAAGCCCTCGGCCCTCTTGAGCGCCTCGAGCGTCGGGTTGAAGTCCAGATAATCGGGATCGGGCCACTCGAACGCCTCGACCTCCCGCACGTCCTCGCATTCGGCGAAGACCCTCCCCTGAAAAGGGGGTTTCCCCTCGGGATGCCTGTAAACACCGGCCGGTATCCATCGTATATCGTCGCCGAGCAGCCTCCTGACCCCTTCGAGGTCGGGCTGGCCGAACCATTCCAGCAGGATGGGGACCGTATCCCTGTGGGGCTGGCCGAGCCAGAAGCCGACCCTGTCCGCCGGGCGGCGCGAGAATATCCTTTTGATCCTCTCGCGAGGGCTCATCGCCTCACCTCCCTTGGGGGAGTCAAGTCTTTATACCACACCGCTTCGGAGGAGTCAACGCGCCGCGGCTTGAACGGCGGCTCTCCAGAGTGTATAATAATCACCGAAACTCACCAGCGGGAGCGGGATATGTTCGAGTTTTTTTTCTCCCCCAGATCGGTCGCCGTCATCGGCGCTTCGAGGGATGAGCGGAAGCTCGGCCACGGCGTCCTGCTCAACGTCATCAGGTCGGGGTTCAAGGGCCGGATCTACCCCATCAACCCCAAGGCCGACGAGATACTCGGGCTCAAGTGTTACCCCTCCGTTTTGGAGGTGCCCGATGAGGTGGACTTGGCCGTGATCGTCATCCCGGCCAAGCTGGTGCCGAAGGTGGCGGAGGAGTGCGGCGAGAAGGGGGTCAAGGGCCTGATCGTCATATCGGCCGGCTTTAAGGAGGTGGGCGGAGAGGGAACGAAGCTGGAGGCCGAGCTCGTGAGGATCGTGAAGAGATACGGGATGAGGATGATCGGCCCCAACGTCCTGGGACTCATAGACACCTCCACCCCGATAAACGCCTCCTTTGCCGCCGGCATGCCTCTGCCGGGCTCCATAGGGTTCATGTCACAGTCCGGCGCTCTGTGCACATCCGTTCTGGACATGTCGCTCGCGGAGGGGATAGGCTTCTCGAAGTTCGTCAGCCTGGGGAACAAGGCCGATCTGAACGAGATCGATCTGCTGGAGGCGTTGGAGGATGATCCGCACACGAGGGTGATCACGCTCTATCTTGAGGGGATAGCCGACGGCCCCCGTTTCCTGGAGGTGGCCCGGCGCGTGAGCAGGTCGAAGCCGATAATCGCCATAAAGTCCGGGACGACCGAGGCGGGCGCCAGGGCCGTCTCGTCGCATACGGGCACGCTCGCCGGCTCCGAGAGGGCGTATGAGGCGGCCTTCAAACAGGCCGGGATAATCAGGGTCTTCTCCGTCCAGGAGCTTTTCGACTACGCCGTCGGGTTCGCCCATCAGCCGCTGATGAAGGAGGGCGGGATAGCGATCGTCACCAACGCCGGCGGACCCGGCATAATGGCGACCGACGCCTGCGAGAGGGCCGGGCTGAGGCTGGCCTCCCTCTCGGAGGAGACGATCAGATATCTCCGCCAGCACCTCCCCCCCGCCTCAAACGTCCTCAACCCGGTGGATGTGCTCGGGGATGCGCTGGCCGATCGATACGCCGCCGCCCTGGAGGCGGTGTTGAGGGATCCGAACGTGGGGGGCGTCCTGGTCATCCTCACCCCGCAGGTGATGACCCAGATAGAGGAGACGGCGAAGGTCGTGGGCGAGCTGGCCTCCAAATACGACAAGCCGGTGTTGGGGTGTTTCATGGGCAGGGCGACGACCGAGAAGGGCGCGAGGATCCTGAGGGAATACGGTGTTCCGAACTACGAGGTGCCCGAGAGGGCGGTCAGGGTCTTCAAAGCGATGCAGGAGTATAAGGAGTGGCTGGGGCGGCCGCCGCTTGAGGTCGAGAGGTTCGAATTCGACGTCGAGCGGATAAGGAAGATCATCTCGGAGGCCCAGGCGGAGGGAAGGCTGGCGCTGGGGGACGCCGAGGCGAGGGGGATAATCGAGGCGTGCGGGATTCCCGTCCCGAAGACGGGATTGGCCAGGACCCCCGAGGAGGCCGTGAGGATCGCCGAGGAGATAGGCTATCCCGTCGTTATGAAGATCGCCTCCCCCGACATCCTCCACAAGACGGACGTGGGCGGGGTGAAGCTGAACATCCAGACGCCGGAGGACGTCAGGGATACCTTCGACCTCTTCATCTACCGCGCCTCCCAATATATGCCGGACGCGACCGTTTGGGGCTGTCAGGTCCAACAGATGGTCCGGGGCGGCAAGGAGGTCATCGTCGGGATGAGCCGCGACCCACAGTTCGGCCCGCTGTTGATGTTCGGGCTCGGGGGGATATATGTGGAGGCGCTGCAGGACGTCTCCTTCAGGATAGCCCCCCTCTCGAGGGAGGAGGCGGTCGAGATGGTGAACGAGATAAGGTCGATAAAGCTCCTCAAGGGCTTCAGGGGCGAGCCGCCGGCGGATTTGGAGGCGGTCGTGGACGTCATCCTGCGCATAGCCCAGCTTTCGCTCGACTTCCCCGAGATACTGGAGCTGGATATAAACCCGCTCATGGTCATGGAGGCGGGGAAGGGGGTTGTGGCGGTGGACGTCCGGGTCGTGCTTTCACCCAAAAAGGATTGAGGGAGGGTCATCATGGCCGTCACCCTTTACATAGCTTCAGTTCAGCCCTTTTCGGGCAAAAGCGCCCTGTGCGTGGGGCTGGGGATGAGGTTCGTCAAAGACGGGTTTTCGATCTGTTACATGAAGCCGGTCAGCACGATGGCCAGGGTCGAGGACGGCCAGGTCATAGACGACGACGCGCTCCGCTTCAAGGAGCTGTTCAACCTGCCCCATCCGATGGAGGAGCTTGTCCCGGTGGCCCTCACGCCCCAGATCGTCGAGGGGATCCTGAGGGGGACGATAAAGGAGGATTTCGAGTCGAAGCTCAAGGAGATCTACAGGAGACACGTGCATCACCACGACGTGTTCCTCCTGGAGGGGGGCGGATCGCTCAGGGAGGGCTACATCGTCGGCCTGTCGCCGCTTTACATCGCCGAGCTGCTGGAGGCCAAGTCGATCGCCATCGTCAAATATGATTCGGATCTGACGGCGGTTGACGACGCGCTGCTGGCCAAAAGGAGGCTGGGCGACTCGCTCCTGGGCGTCGTCCTGAACATGGTCCCCAAGCCGAGGCTCGATTTCGTCGAGCAGGTCGTCAAGCCCTATCTGGAGGAGAGGGGGGTGCGGGTGCTGGCGGTGATGCCCAGGGAGAGGCTCCTGGCCTCTGTCAGCGTCGGCGAGCTGGTGGAGGTGCTGGAGGGGGAGGTGCTCTGCTGTCCGGAGGGGTGCAACGAGCTGGTGGAGCACATCATGATAGGGGCCATGACCATAGAGTCGGCCCTGAGCCATTTCAGGAGGAGGGCGAACAAGGCGGTCATAACCGGCGGCGATCGACCCGACATACAGCTGGCCGCCCTCGAAACGCCCACCAAATGTCTGATACTCACGGGCAACATCCACCCCAGCCCGATAATCCTCTCAAGGGCGGAGGAGATAGGCGTGCCGATAATCCTCGTCCGACACGACACCTTTACGACCGTCCAGCTGATAGAGAAGTTCTTCGGCAAGAGCAGGTTCTACCAGGAGAAGAAGATAGCGATGTTCGAGAGGCTGCTTGAGGAGCGGTTCGATTTCGACCAGCTTTACGGGATGATCGGGCTCAAGTGATCTTCTCCACCCTGACGGCGCAGACCTTCAGCTCCGGTATCTTGGCCACGGGGTCCAGAGCGTCGTTGGTCAGGAGATTGGCCGCCGCCTCCCTGAAGTGGAACGTCATGAAGACCGTCCCCTTGGGAACCCTCTCGGTCACCTGGGCCTTGGCCGTCGTCTCGCCCCTCCTCGACCTCACCCTCACCATCTCGCCGTCCCTTATCCCGAGCTCCTCGGCGTCCTCCGGGCTTATCTCGATCAGCCCCTCCGGGTATATCTCGTTCAGCCCCTCGACGCGCGAGGTCATCGACCTGGTGTGCCAGTGATAGAGCACCCTCCCGGTCGTCAGGATAAGCGGGTATTCCTCGTCGGGCTCCTCGGCGGGGGGTTTATAGGGCGTGATGTGGAATAGGCCCAACCCCCTCGCGAACCTGTCCTTGTGGAGGAACTTCGTGCCGGGGTGTGAGCGATCGGGACAGGGCCACTGCAGCCCGCCGTTCTCCAGCCTGTCGTAGCTCATCCCGCCGTATATGGGCGTGAGCGAGGCGATCTCGTCCATGATCTGCGCCGGGGAATCGTAATCCATCTCGTAGCCCATCCTTTTGGCCAGCTCGCAGATGATCCTCCAGTCGGGCATCGCCTCGCCGGGCGGGTCGATCGCCTTTCTGACGCGTTGGACCCTTCTCTCGGTGTTGGTGAAGGTGCCGTCCTTTTCGAAGGAGGAGGCAGCCGGCAACACGACGTCGGCGTATTCGGCCGTCTCGGTGAGGAAGATGTCCTGAACGACCAGGAACTCGAGCTTCTCAAGCGCCTTTCTGGTCCGGTTCAGGTTCGGGTCGGACAGGGCGGGGTTCTCCCCCATGATATACATCGCCTTGATCCCGCCCTCCTCGGCGGCGTGCATCATCTCGACGACGGTCAGGCCCGGTTTTTCGGGAAGCTTAACCCCCCACACCCTCTCGAACTTCCCCCTGATCTCCGGGTCGTCCACCCTCTGGTAGCCGGGGAGGACGTTCGGCAGCGCGCCGAGGTCGCAGGCCCCCTGGACGTTGTTCTGTCCCCTGAGCGGGTTGACCCCGGTGCTCTCCTTGCCGACGTTGCCGGTCAGCATCGCCAGGTTCGCCAGCGCCAGCACGTTATCGGTGCCGGTCGTGTGCTGTGTTATGCCCATGCTGTAGATGATCGACGCCCTCTCGGCTTTGGCGTAGAGCCTTGCGGCCTCGATTATCTTCGACGCGGGCACGCCGGTTATCCTCTCGACCGCCTCGGGCGTGTAATCGCGGATGAACTCCTTGAACTCCTCGAACCCCTCGGTCCGAGACCTTATGAACTCCTCGTCGTAAAGCCCCTCGGAGATGATGACGTTCATGATCCCGTTGAACAGCGCCACGTCCGTCCCGGGCTTCTGTCTCAGCCAGATCGTCGCGAACTCCACTAGCTCTATCCTCCTGGGATCGGCCACGATCAGCTTGGCGCCGTTCTTCATCACCGCCTCTTTGATCCGGAGGGCGACTATAGGGTGGTTTTCGGTGGTGTTGGAGCCGGTGACCAGGATGCAGTCGGCGTTAGCGATCTCCTCTATGGAGTTGGTCATCGCGCCGCTTCCGAAAGCCCTGGCCAGGCCGGCGACGGTCGAGGCGTGGCAGAGCCTGGCGCAGTGGTCGACGTTGTTAGTCCCTATGACGGCCCTCATGAACTTCTGGAACAGGTAGTTCTCCTCGTTGGTGCACTTGGCGGACGACAGCCCGGCTATCGCGTCGGGGCCGTATTTCTCCTTGATCTCCTTGAGCTTCGAGGCGACCAGGTTCAGGGCCTCCTCCCAGCTCGCCTCCCTGAACCTGCCGTTTTCTTTGATCAGGGGTTTGGTGAGCCTGTCGGGGCTGTGCGTGAACTCGAAGCCGAACTTACCCTTGACGCAGAGCCATCCCCTGTTGACGGGGCTTTCGGGGTCGGAGGTGATCTTTACGATCCTCCCCTCTTTGTTGACGTGGACTATGAGCGTGCATCCACAGCCGCAGTAGGGGCAGGTGGTCTCGACCTTCCTAAGCTCCCACTCCCTGCCCTTCCTCTTCCTGGCCTTCTCCACGAGGGCGCCGACGGGGCAGACCAGGACGCAGTTGCCGCAGGAGACGCAGTCGGTCTCCCCAAGCGGCAGGTCGAACTCGGCCCCTATCTTCGTCCTGAACCCTCTGTAGATGAAGTCGATGATCCCCTGGTATTGAACCTCCTGACAGACCGTCACACATCTGCCGCACAGGACGCACTTGGAGTAATCCCTCTCGAAGAAGGGGTTCGAGTCGTCAACGGGGTAGGAGTGTCTCTCGCCGGCGAACCTCGAGGAGGGGACGTCCAGCTCGTATGCGTATTTTTCGAGCAGGCATGAGCCGCTCTTCTCGCAGGTCATGCAGTCCAGGGGGTGATCCGATATGAGCAGCTCGATGATCATCCTCCTCGCCCTTCTGACCCTCTCCGTGTCCGTCCAGACGACCATCCCGTCCGAGACAGGATATGAGCAAGCGGGCACCAAGGTCTTGGCCCCTTCGACCTCGACGACGCACAGCCTGCAGGCGCTTGTGGGGGGAAGGCCCTCCATGTAGCAGAGGTGGGGTATCTCTACCCCGATCGATTTGGCCGCCTCCAGTATCGTCGTCCCCTCCTCGACCGTGACCTTCCGTCCATCGATCATCAAACTGACCTTTCCCATCGCTCAGCCTCCAGCTGCTTAGTCGCTCAAACTGCTTCCTTTTTCGCCCTCAGGGAAGGAAAGATCTCCAAGACAACTTTATCAGCATCATCTCCTAAAACTGAGCTGGCGTTTAAAATCTCCAGCCCCGCCAGTTTGCCATCGGGGCCGTAATTAGCTATCACATCCTCGCTTATCTCTCGCGCCTCAGCCTTCCCAGGGGGCAGAGGGCGAAACTCGATGTATAGAGCATCCACTTGGGCATCGTAAAACACCCTCATGTTACCCCCTCCTCGTTGGAATAGTAAACTTTCACAGTGATCACAACGATTTGGTCTTCCTCCTCCTTGAAAATAGCCTCGACATCTTTGAAACGATAAACTACACCTGTTATTGGCGATGGCCTACCGAAGTTGAATCTTCTTTTAGAGCGAAACCTATCATATTTCGCCGGCAGCCATTGGCCTTTCAAAATAGTTTCTATGACCTCCTGCTCAGTAGCCCCCCGAAGGGACATTTGCACCTGAGAATGTCTGGAGAAAACAATCGGCTTTGCTTCAGCTTTCTTCATCAATGTTTTCCCCTAGACTGGCATCCTATGTCCTAAGGATCGCATCGAACCCGTAGGTGTCGTAGCATATACCGCACCCTTCCTGCGACTTCGAGGATGGTCAGATCCTCCCTGTCCGAAGCGGTCCTTCTAATCCATCGTAAAAGCAACCCTGTCTATCCCCTCCTCTGTTCGAGGTCACATCTGAGGCAACGCCTCGCCTCCTCAACAGCGTCCCTCTCATCATAGCGAAGCTCGATCTCCCTGAAGTCTTTTATCCTCTTTTCAGGCGGGACGACCGGGACTATATGCCTTCCCCTTTCGAGCGGCCTGACCTCCATCTCGAGCTCCTCAGGGGGTATGAACTTCTTCCTGATCTTAAACCTGCCTTCCCTGAGGTCAACGCCCCTCAGGTATCTGTCTATTGATTCCGCTGCTCTTATCCCTGAAGCCATCGCTTCTATGACCGTCGCCGGTCCGGTTACCACATCTCCTCCAGCGAACACCCCCGGTATCTGGGTTTCGAGGGTTAGCTTGTCCACCTTCAGCTCCTCCATAAACGGCAGGATGACGCGCTGGCCTATTGCCACTATAACGTGGTCTGCTTCGATCAGGAACTCCGAGCCCTCTATAGGGATAGGCCTTCTCCTCCCGCTCTCATCGTAGCTTCCAAGCCTCATCCTTAAGCATTCCACAGCTTTCACCTTGCCGTCCCCTACTATCCTCTTTGGAGACGCAAGGTAAACGATCTTGACACCTTCCCTTTCGGCTTCCTCTACTTCGCTTTCGATGGCAGGCATCTCTTCCTTCGAGCGTCTGTAGACTATTGAGACCTCAGAGGCGCCGAGCCTCAGAGCCGATCTTGCAGCGTCCACGGCGACGTTCCCCCCTCCTATCACGACGACCTTCCCGTCAAGCTTCATCCCGCCGTCAAGGTTAAGCTTCTTCAGGAAATCGAGGCCGGGTGTCACGCCCTCAAGCTCCTCACCGGGGATGCCAAGTCTCCTGCTTCCCTGGGCTCCTACTCCGATGAAGATCGCTTCATACCCTTTCCTCTTAAGCTCATCGAGGTTGTCCACATAGCAGTTCGTTCTTATCTCCACCCCGAGCGCCTCTATGAGGGAGATCTCCCTCTTTAAGACGTCCTTGGGTAACCTGTACTCAGGGATCCCAAACGCGAGCATCCCACCGGGAACCGGGGCAGCCTCGAAGATCGTCACATCATATCCCTTCCTCGCGAGGTGATAAGCTGCAGTGAGCCCCGCGGGACCCGAGCCTACAACGGCTACCCTTTTCCCCTTTCTTTTGACCTTCCTCGCCCTCCTCAAGAGCTCCTCTTTGGCCTCCTCAAAGGCTAGGTCAGCGGCGAAGCGTTTTAGAGCCTTTATCGCAACCGGCTCATCTACCTCTCCTCTCCTACACCTCGACTCACAGGGATGATGGCATACCCTGCCGCAGACCCCGGGGAGCGGTATCCTTTCGAGCATTATTAGGACGGCTTCCTTGAAGTTCCCATCGGCTATGGCGCTTATGTAGCCTGGGATGTCTATCTTGGCCGGACATGCGTGTTGACAGGGTGAGTCAAAAAGGGCCTCACATGAGCATGCATAGCAGAGCTTCTCCTTTATGTGCGCCTCATACTCGTCCCTGAAATACCTGATGGTCGAGAGCACCGGGTTGGGGGCCGTTTGGCCCAGCCCGCACAGCGAGGTGTCTTTGACCACAGTCGCGAGCTCCTCCAGCAGCTCTATATCACCTTCCTCGCCCTCCCCCTTCGTTATCCTCTCCAGGATCTCCAGCATCCTCCTGGTCCCTATCCTACACGGCACGCATTTGCCGCACGATTCGCTCTGGATGAAGTCCATGAAATACCTGGCCACGTCCACCATACAGGTGCTGTCGTCCAGCACGATCATCCCGCCCGATCCCATTATCGCGCCGGCCTGGGTCAACGACTCGTAATCTATCGGCAGGTCGAGGTATTCCTCGGGGATACATCCCCCGGATGGCCCTCCTATCTGGACGGCCTTGAACTTCCTCCCCTTCGGCACGCCTCCGCCTATGTCGAAGATCACCTTCCTCAGCGGCGTTCCTATCGGCACCTCCACAAGCCCGGTGTTGTTGACCTTGCCGGCCAGCGCGAAGATCTTCGTCCCCTTGCTCCTCTCCGTCCCTATCTTCGAGTATTCGGCGGCGCCCTTCTCGATGATGATCGGTATGTTGGCCCACGTCTCGACGTTGTTTATGCAGGTGGGCTTCCCCCAAAGGCCGGATTGGGCCGGGAAGGGCGGCCTCGGCCTGGGCATCCCCCTCCTGCCCTCTATCGAGGCTATGAGGGCCGTCTCCTCGCCGCAGACGAAGGCGCCCGCCCCCTTCTTGATCTTGATCCTGAACGAGAAGCCCGTCCCCAGGATGTTCTCCCCCAGAAGCCCCAGCTCCTCGGCTTGTTTGATGGCTATCTGAAGGTGTTCGACGGCTATCGGGTATTCGGCCCTGACGTAGATGTATCCCTCCTCGGCGCCTATGGCATACGCGCCTATCAGCATCCCCTCTATGACGCTGTGCGGGTCGCCCTCCAGAACCGCCCTGTCCATGAACGCCCCGGGGTCGCCCTCGTCGGCGTTGCAGATGATGTATTTCGGCTCGCCCTCGGCCATCCTCGTAAGCTCCCATTTCCTGCCCGTCGGGAAGCCCGCTCCTCCCCTTCCCCTCAATCCGGAGGCCTTGACCTCCTCGATCACCTGCTCGGGCGTCATGCTCGTCAGGACTTTTGCGAGCGCCGAATACCCGCCCCTGGCGATGTATTGGCGGATGTCGGTCGGGTCGATCACCCCGCAGTTCCTCAACACGAGCTTCATCTGCTCCCTGTAAAACGGCACCTCACTGGTTTTGACGTATACCTTCCCGTCCCTGGGATCTCTGAAGAGCAGCCGTTCGACCACCTCCCCCTTCATCAACGTCTTCGATACGATCTCCGGCACGTCCTCCGGCTTGAGCTGTTGGTAGAAGATGTCGTATGGGTCGATGACGACGACCGGCGCCCTGGCGCAAAACCCGTGGCAGCCCGTCGGTATTATCTCGACCTTCTCCTCCAGCCCTTTATCCCTCACCTCCGCCTTGAACGCCTCCATTATCTCGCCGGCGCCGTAGGCTCGGCAGCCGGTCATACAGATCCTCACCCTCACCTTGTTCGGATCGATGCTTTTGAGTATCTCCTGCCGATAGGCCTCCAGATCCTCTATCCTCTCAAGCCTCATCTCTCCCCTCCTTCGGCAGGGTGAAGGTGAACATCGCCCATTTGCCGTATTCCGACTCGGCCCAAATTTTCCCGCCCTGTTTTTCGACCATCTCCCTTGTTATGAACAGCCCCAGGCCCGATCCGCTCTTCCTCCTCGACCCTCCCGTGTCCAGCCTTGTGAACTTATTGAAGAGCCGGGGCAGCTGATCGGGCGGTATCCCCTCCCCCTCGTTCCAAACGCTTATCCTCCAACGCCCGTCCTCCTCCGCGCCTATCACCTTTATCTCGCCCCCCTCCCTGCCGTATTTGATGGCGTTTGAGATGAGGTTGTCCATGATCGTCCTCAACATATCGGGATCGGCGATCAACTTGAAAGGCTCCGGGGTTTGAACCGTCAGCCTCATCCCCTTCGATTCCATCTGGCCCTTAAGCTCCTCCACCACGGGCCTCAGCACCTCCTCATTGAACTCGACCTCCCTCTTATGCGCCTCAAGCTCCCCCTTCTCTATCCGGCTGAGGTCGAGGTAGTTTTTGATCATGTCCTTGAGACGCTCGCCGTTTCTGAGGATGATGTCCACCATCCTCCCCTGAACCTCGTTCAGCTCGCCCGCATATCCCTCCTTCAGGTTATACGCGCTCATGAGCATGTTGCCCAGGGCGTTTTTGATCTCATGGCTGACGAACCCGAGCATCTCCATGTAGTTCCTGTTGACGCTTCTGAGCTCCTCGTTCGTCCGCTCCAGCTGTTCCTCCCTCTCCTTCAGGGCCTGGGCCATCTGATTGAAGTGATCCATGAGCTGTTTCATCTCGGCGAAACCGGCCCTCTCCTCTATGCGGTAATCCAAATCGCCCGAGGCGATTCTCTCCGTCCCCAGCACGAGCTTCCTCATGGGCAGGGAGAGGTCGTGTGAAAGCAGATAGGAGAAGGCCAATACGATCAATATCCCCGCCCCCAACGGGGGGAAGAAGTTCAGGAGGATCCTGTTGCGTATGTCGTTATACTTCTGCTCCAGGATGCCGACGTAGAGGATCCCTATGACCTTTCCCCGGGGGTCGAATATCGGCTCATAGGCTGAGATATACCAGTCGTGGACGACGAACGCCCTCTCGAGCCAGGGCTTTCTGTGGAGCAGCACGCAGTTGTATACCTCCTCCGATACCCTCGTCCCTATGGCCCTCTCCCCGTCCCCCCTGAGCACGTTCGTCGCTATGCGCACGTCCCACTGGAAGATGGTCACCGTCCCCAGCTCCTTTCCCTTATACCACCTCTCCTTGAAGATGATGTCCCTGATCTCGTCCACCAGCTTGAAGTTCCTGTTCAGCAGGATCCCTCCGTAGATAGCCCCCGTCACTCTGCCCTCGGGCGATCTGATCGGGGCGGCGGCCATGAGGCACATGCCGGACGTCTCGGCCTTTTCGGGCCTGGGCTTGGCCTTGGGCGTGGGTATGAACTCGATATAAGCCCGCTCGGCCAGCCCCTCCCCCTCCCTTTGGAGAACCTCCCTGGGCAGGATAACCGTTCCCCCGGCCAGCTCGCCGTTCAGGGCCCTCCTGATCAGGGGGTTTGAGCTCCGGTCGTCGCCGGTCAGATGGGGAGGACGCGCTCGGAAGATCACCCTGCCGTTCCGATCACAGACGGAGAGGAAATCGAGCCCCAGCTCCTCCATCTTCCGTTCCAACCTCTCCGCCAGCCGATCGATCCGGTTCAGATCGATCGACTCGCCCAGCAGCTCTAGGGAGAGGCGCATGGTCTCGATCCGGCTGTTGTAGACGTGACGGGCGGATCGGAGATCCATCGTCACCCTGTCCTGGGCCTCCCTCCTCACCGTGCTGGAGATCATCCGGGTTCCCAAAAGCGCCATGAAGGCCCCTATAAGCAGCACGGCCGAGGAGAAGTAGAGGAAAACCTTTCTTCGGAAGGTCAAAGGCCTCACATCGCCTCCCCGTCGATCAACCGTATTCCTTCAATATCCTCTCGACCCTCTGGGGGGTGAGCTTGCCGTAGTAGTTGTTGTCGATCATCATGACGGGCGCCAGGAAACAGGTGCCCAGACATCGGACGATCTCCAGCGTGAACTTCAGATCGGGGGTCGTCTCGCCCTCATCGATCCCCAGAACCTCCTTGATCCTCTGGAGCACCCTGGGCGCCCCTCTCACGTGGCAGGCCGTCCCCATGCACAGCTTTATCGTGTGCCTGCCCCTGGGCTGGAGGTAAAACTGGGAGTAGAAGGTCACGACCCCGAACACCCTGCTCATCGGTATCTTGAGCCTTCGGCTCACCCGCTCCAAGGCCTCCTTTGGGAGGTAGCCGAAGACGTCCTGGATGTCCTGCAGGATCGGTATCAACGACCCCCTCTCCCCCTCATGCCTGTCGATTATCTCATCGACCTTGCTCAGATCCATCCTCCACCTCCCTCAGGGGGTTATCATCTCCTCGCCGCTGTATATGTTGAACCTCTCCCCCCTCAGAAAGCCTATGAGGCCGAGGCCGTATCTGGAGGCCAGCTCCACCGCCCCCGAGAGGGGGGCCGATCGGGAGATCAGCAGCGGCACGCCGCTGCGCAGGCATTTCAAAACTATATCGACCGTCACCCTGCCGGTGGTGTATAAGATCCGCTCGCTCAGGGGAGCGCCCCTCAACAGCTCCTCGCCTATGGCCTTGTCGACCGCGTTATGCCTCCCTATGTCCTTCGCCTTCGCCCTGAGGTTGAGATCCGGATCGAACAGGAAGGCGTAGTGATACGCGCCGGTCAGCCTAAACTCCCCCACCTCGTCCCTTATCAGCCTCGGTATGTCGATGATCCCCCTCGCCGAGACCCTCACCCCTTTGGGCGGCCTCAGCTCCTCGTCCAATAACCTCACATGCCCGCACTCCGTCCACACGACGTTGTAGCTCCTGTGGAAGGGCTGAGGGGGCTGACGCCTCAGCCTCACCTTGACGTGGACGATGCCGCCCTTGACGTATTCGAAGTAATCCAGCACGTCGTCGACCGATTCTATCAACCCCTCAGTCAGCAGGTGGCCGTAGACGAAGGGCCGTATCTTTTCGGGCGTGATCAAGGCATCAAAGCTGACCGTCCCGCCTATATCGACCCGCAACAGCCCCTCCTCCGCCACCAGATCCTCGACCGCCTGAACCTCCCCTCTCCGCCACCTGAGTATCTTCAGCTTCTTCATCCCGCCCCCTTCATCGCCAACGCCCTTCTGTAATCCCGGGGCGTGTTGAGGTTGAAGAACGACCTGAGGTCGGGGTCGACCTTCAAAACCCTCTCCTCGGGTATCAGCTTGAACGGGACGAGGCTCAGGAGCTCCGTCACCTTCAGCCTATCGCTTTTCAGCAGCTCCTCTATGTGCGGGAGGCATCCCCTGTGATAAACCCCCACGAGCGGCTCGACGTATCCCCTGACCACGGGGAGGATGACCCACGACCGGCCGTCTATCTCGTCGAGGAGCATCGATAGGACCTCTCCGCGCAGGAAGGGCAGGTCGCAGGGGATTATGAGGTTGTAATCGTTGGAGGAGGCTTTGAGGCCGGCGTGAATGCCCCCCAGCGGCCCCTTCCCTTTGATCAGATCCTCGACGGCGATCGCTCCGTCAACCCGGCGGCGCTTCCCGCCCGCGACGATCACCTCTTCGAGGAGCGATTTGAGCAGCCTCACCTGTCTGAGCAGCAGCGGCTCCCCGTCCCACTTCAGAAGCGCCTTATCCGTTTTGAACCTCGACGAGTTCCCCCCGGCGAGCACTATGCCCGATACATCGTCCCTCATGGCGGCTATTGATCGGTGTGGGGGAGGAAAAGCTCGGCCACGAACTGATCGTAGAAGGCGGTGTCGACGCTCAGCTCTATGTATGTCATCTTGGAAGCTATCTCCAGCGCCTCCTTGAACGCCTCCTCCGACAGCAAGCAGAGCCTCGCCCCGGCCAGCGAGCTGTTACCTATGTATTCGAACCTCTCCTGGGGCAGGTCGGGCAACAGCCCTATCGCGATCGCCTTACCTATGTCGAGGTAGCTCCCGAACCCGCCGGCCACGTAGAACCTCTCGATGCTTTCGAAATCAAACCCGATCTTGTCGAGCAGAACTTTAGCCCCGGCGTAAACGGCCGCCTTCGATCTTATGAGGTTGTCGATGTCGGCCTGGGTCAGGACTATATCCCTGTCCAGCCCGCTCTCATCCGCCCAGGCCAACACGAACTCCAGGCCCTCCCCTCCTTCCCTCAGCCTCCTGGTTTTGGAGCGCAGCTCCGCGTTGAACTTCCCGGCCTTGTTTATTATCCCGTTTTCGAGGAACTCGGCCAGGCAGTCTATCATCCCCGACCCGCATATCCCCCTCGGCCTGGCGTTTCCCACCGTGGAGAGCCTCACCTCCAGGTCGGGCGTCACCTCGACCCTCTGTATCGCCCCTCTGCTCGCCCTCATCCCGAACTCTATCCCGCCGCCCTCGAAGGCCGGCCCGGCGGAGCACGAGCAGCAGACCAGGAACTCGGAGTTGCCGAAGACGATCTCCCCGTTCGTCCCCATGTCTATCAGCATCGACAGCCTCTCGTCCCTGGCCATCCCCGTAGCCAAAACGCCCGCCGTTATGTCACCTCCCACGAAGCTTGCAACCGACGGCAGGCAGTAGAGCATCCCGTTCGGGTTCACCTCCACCCCTATCTCCCTCGCTTTTATCGGCGGCGGGAAGGAGAAGGTCGGGATATACGGCTCCTTTCTGATGAAGGCGGGGTTGACGCCCAGGAGGAGGTGGGTCATCGTGGTGTTGCCGGCGCAGACGACGGCGGTGATCTCCTCCCTCCCTATCCCCGCCTCGGCACACAGCGCCCCTATAAGCTCGTTGATGTCGTTTACCACGCTGTCGTGCAGCTCCTCCAGGCCGCCCTTCTCGGCGTGTATTATCCTCGTTATGACGTCCTCGCCGTATCTGGCCTGTTTGTTGTAGGTCGCCTTCGTCCCCAGGGCTTCACACTTGGCCAGATCCACCAGCTGGGCGACGATCGTCGTCGTCCCAACGTCCACCGCCACCCCGAAGTTCCTCTCATCCCTTCCCCCTTCGACCTCCACGGCCCTGTAGCCGTCCCCGTCCCACGCCAGCGTCGCCGTGACCTCGAACTCCGACTCCCTCAGAACGGCTCCGAGCTTCCTGACGACCCCCAGCTCAAGCTTCACCTCGCCGTAGCCCATCCCCCTCAGCTGCCTCAGGAGCCTGTCGGCGTCCGAGATGTTGTCCTGGAGGGTGGGGGCGGGGAGCTTAAGGAAGAGCTTTTTGGAGAGTGGGTTGCAGACCTCGGGTTTGACCTTCAGCTCCGATTTCAACGCGACGTCCTCGACCGCGTAGACGCCCTCTATCCTCGACTCAAGCGGTATCTCGACCTCCAGATCGCCTTCCGGATAGGTCTGACAGGCGAGGACGTATCCCTTTTTCGCCTCCTCCTCGCTTATGTGCGGGGAGGGTTTCGACCTATACTTCCCCTTTTTGACGATGACCTTACACCTTCCGCAGGTGCCCTCTCCCCCGCACAGGCTGTGGATGTAGATGCCCGCCTTTTTGACGGCGTCCAGCAGCGACTCGCCCTCCTCGACGACGCTTTGCCTGCCGTCGGGCAGGAAGGTCACCTTATACATCCCCTTCACCCTCCCTCCTTCGCCAGCTCTATCAACCTCATCACCGCCTCCTCGGAGACTATCCTGACGAGCTCCACCGTCAGGTAGTCCCGGACGGACGAGTCGAACAGGACTTTCGCCGAGGGCGGCAGCTCCTCATCCCCCCTGTAGAGGATGAAGACGGACTGAACCCTGGGCAGGACGGGGATCCTAAACGCCAGATCGCCCAGGTCTATCCTCTCCGCCCCCAGTTTAGAGGCGGCCCGCTCAAACTCCTCCGGCCTGTCCGCGAAGAACTCCAGAAACGGCCTCTCGACGGTCGCCTGGAAGACCGGGTAATAG
>QNBQ01000001.1 GCA_003645735.1 Candidatus Poribacteria bacterium | reverse complement strand
GCGTTCCAGATGGAGGCGTGCATCATCCAGAAGGCGTTGGCGATTATGAGCGGTATGCCCAGCAGGAGGACGAAGGTTCTCGTGCGCGATTTAGCCCGCATCTCTACAGCCGATCTTCAACGCGGGATCAGGCCGCCCCCCTTGATCTCCCCCCACATCGTCGGAAGGTCGCCCGCCGGATCGACCGGCGAGGTCTCGTAGCCGCTCTCATACTCCCTCTTTATCTGCTCCGGGCTCAGAGCTACCTTGAGGATACGCGCCTCGTCCAGCATCCCCGTGAAGAAGTTCCCTCCCCAGGTGCCGATCACCACGGGCCCCTCCGATCTCCTCACATCCCTCGACCAATCTACCTCCCCCGCAAGCTCGCCGTCTATGTAACACCTGAGCTTCTCCCCGTCGTATGTCCCCGTCAGAAAATGCCACTCCCCATCGCCCCAGTTCCCGTTGCCGCTGACGAACTTGACCTGATCCGATGGATCGACCACATACATCGACACGGTCTTGCTGCCGCCCGTCAGGTATATCCCCCACTCGTAATTCCTGCCCGCCCCTATGTGGACTTTGTAAAGCAGGAACCTCCCCTTCTGAGGGACTTCCGTCTTGAACCAGATCTGAAGCGTCATCTCCTTCGAGAGATCCAGGCTCTCGGAGTGTGGGATCTCGATCTTCCCGTTGCCGAGGAACTCCATCGCGCCTCCGAACTTGCCATCCTTCCTCCACTTCACCCCGCCGATTATCCTGCCGTGGTTCCCGTAGATCGACAGATCCCTCACGAGATCCCCCTCAGGCGGATCGTCGAACGGCATGTAGAGGACGACGGTTGGATCCACGGCCCATGCCGAAATCCCCGCCGCCATCAGGAGGACTGCGATCGCCGGCCTCATCGGATCACCTCCCGACCAGCTTGTATGCCATGACGCGGTTGTCGAAGAAGGTCGGGATCAGAACGAGCTTTCGTTCGGGGATATATCCCAAATCGGCTGAGTTTATCCCCTTCCCGGTCGTGTCCATCAGAACCTCGACCTTCCCGTCCCTCACCAACATCGTCCTGCCGCGCCAATCCGACACGATGAAGAACCCCTCCTCGTCCAGGATCAACCCGTCTATCATGCTCCCAACGGTCGCCACATCCCTGACCCTCTTCGTCTTAACGTCCACCGCTTTTATCCTGCCGTCCCCCGAGCTGCCGACGTATAGCACGCCGTCCTTGTAGAACAGGCCGTTCGGCCTTTTTATCTCCGGCCCTTTGAGCCAGATCTCCAATTTGCCGCCGCTCAGCCTGTAGATGGCGCTGTTACGCGGCGAGGAGTCGGACACGTAAACGTTGCCCTTCTCATCGACGGCCACGTCGTTCAGGAACAGGGCGCCCTCGGCTTTGTAGCTTTTCAGGATCTTTCCGCTTCTCAGGTCGATGCAGACCAACCGGTCGATGTCGCTGACGAAAAGCTTGCCCTTGAAGATCGCCATCCCTTTCGGCGCGTTCAGGCCGACGGCCCATTTGAGCTTCAAGATCTTCCCGTCGGGGGAGAGCTTGGAGATGAACCCCTTCCCGTTCCTCTCGGCTGGGCCGCCGTTGATGTTGGAAACGTAGAGAACCTTGGCCTCCGGGTCGTAACAGACGGATTCGGGCACCTTGAGGACTTTGGCCGTCTCCCACTCCTTCACAAGGGAATATCCCTCCGCTCCGAAGGAGGCGTCTAGGACGCTCCCCACGAAGATGACCGAGCAGATGATTAAAGCAGCCCCTTTCATCTCCTCCCCTCCCGAGGCCTCGGGTTTGCGAGGTGATTCTAACACAGCCGCGCCGCCCCGTCAAGCCGGCCCGTTTCGGCAACATCGTCATAAGGACGATCTTCGTCCTGGAGGGATACGTCCACTTCTACGTGGGCGGCGGCATAGTGGCCGATTCCGACCCCGAGGAGGTTCGGACGGCCATAGCTGAGCTTTTGAGGGCCAACGGGCTTGAGGAAACGGATTCGAGGATCAGGTTGACCGTCACGCCGGGGGAGGGGGAGCCGGTGGGCGATCTGGTGGTCGGTCGGTGACGGGCAGGATGGCCCGGATGAAGCTGATCTCATACGTCGAGAACCTGCTCGCCAGGGGATACGCGAGGGAGAGGGGCACCTTCGAGGCGCTGTTGGTCGACCGGGAGGGAAACCTTCTTGAGGGCGCGACGAGCAACCTGTTCCTTCTCAAAGGCGGCTCGCTGATCACCTCGCCGGTCGATCTGGGCCTGCTGCCGGGCGTGACGAGGGCGGAGGGTGACTTATGACGAGCTTTTCGATTCGGACGCCGTTTTCTTAACGAACTCAGTGATCGAGATCGCGCCGGTGGTCGAGATCGACGGGAGAGGCGTTTCGAGGTCGGAGGTCGTCACGCGTTTGAGGGAGCTTTACAGGCGGCGGGGCTTGGGATGGCCCTCCCCTCCCGATCGAAGAGCCGGATCTTGTCCCTCCTGAACCTGACCCAGACCTCCGCTCCGGGGGGAGGGGAGAAGCTGAAATCGGTTCTCGCTTTGACAGCTATCCCGCCCAGATCAACCTCGACGATGTTGTATCCCCCTAGGGTCTCGACGAGCGAGATCCTCCCCCTCAGCCATCCCCTCTCCTCCCTGAGGCTCACCTCGACCTCCTCGGCCCTTATCCCCAGGGTCGTCGCATCCTCCAGCCCCTCCTTGACCTCGGGGGGAAGCTCGACCCTGAAGGCCCCCGGGCCGATGTCGGCAAACAGCCTGTCCCCCTCCGAGATGATGCGGCAGGGCAGCAGGTTCATCCCCGGGCTGCCGACGAAATAGGCGACGAACGTGTCGGCGGGCCGATCGTAGATCTCCTGAGGGGTGCCGATCTGGTGTATCCTCCCCTCGTTGATGACTATGATCTTGTCCCCCATGGAGAGGGCCTCGGCGTGATCGGGGGTGGCGTAGAGGAAGGTCGCCCCCAGGTCGGTCTGGAGCTTCTTGAGCTCCGTCCTCATCCCCTCCCTCAGCTTGGCATCTAGGTTGCTGAGCGGCTCGTCAAGCAGGAAGACGTTCGGCTCCCTGACGATCGCCCTCCCCAAGGCCACCCTCTGCATCTCGCCCCCGCTCAGCTGGTCGGGCATCCTGTCCAGGAGGTGCGATATCCTCAGAACCTCCGCCGCCCACCTGACCCTTCTCTCTATCTCATCCCTCCCCATTCCCCTGGCCTTGAGGGGCGAGGCGATGTTCTCGTAGACGGTCAGCCTGGGGTAAAGCGCGAAGCTCTGGAAGACGAAGGCCACGTCCCTTTCGGCGGGCGACAGTCCATCCACGCATCTGCCGTCGAAGTAGATGTGGCCCTCATCGGGCCTCTCAAGCCCGGCCACACATCTGAGGGTCGTCGTCTTCCCGGCGCCCGTCGGCCCCAGTATGACGGCGAACTGCCCGTCCTCCACCTCGAAGGTCAGCCGCCATATCGCCTGGATCCTGCCGAACCTCTTCGACACCCCCTCCAGCCTCACCTCCGCCAAAGCTCCTCACCTCCCATCGCCCCTATCGAGTCCCCGCCTCGCCCGTCGAAGAGCGACACCTCTTTGAATGAGATCCAGACCTTTTCGTCGACCGACGGCGAAAAGCCCGGCTCGGCCACCGCCTTGATCACCTCCCCGCCCACCTCTAGGTTCACGACGTTGACCGACCCGAGCGGCTCCACGAGGTAGACGCCCGCCTCGATCGCGCGGGGCGAGGGGCCGGGATGGAATTCGATGGCCTCGGGTCTGACCCCGATGATCACCTCGTCGGTCGAGATCGATCCCAGCTTCTCGCGGGCGATCTCCGACAGCGGTATCTCGATCCCGCCAGACTCATCCCTCAGCCTCCCGCCCTCCCTGTCATATCGGCACCTTATGAAGTTCATGCCGGGGCTCCCTATGAAGTTGGCCACGAACAGGTTGGCCGGGTTGTGGTAGACCTCGTGGGGCGTCCCTATCTGCTGTATCTTCCCCTCGTTCATGACGATGATCTTATCCGCCATCGACATCGCTTCGATCTGATCGTGGGTCACGTAGATGGTCGTCGCGCCCAGCTTCCTCTGGAGCTTCTTGAGCTCGCCCCTCATCCTCTCCCTGAGCTTCGCGTCCAGGTTGCTTAGCGGCTCGTCAAGCAGGAAGACCTCCGGCCTGCGCACCATCGCCCTCCCCAACGCCACCCTCTGTTTCTGCCCGGCTGACAGCTCCTTCGGCTTCCTCCGCTCCAGCCCCTTCAGATCCAACATCTCCAACACCTCCTCCACCCTCCTCCTGATCTCCTCCTTGGGCAGCTTCTCCGCCTTGAGGGGGAAGGCGATGTTGTCCCAGACGGTCAGGTGGGGGTAGAGGGCGTAGAACTGAAAGACGAAGGCGATGTTCCTCTGCGACGGCCTCAGCTCGTTCACCCTCCTCCCGTTAAACAGAATATCCCCCTCGTCCGGCCTTTCAAGCCCGGCGATGCACCTGAGCGTGGTGGTCTTACCGCAGCCGGACGGCCCCAACATGACGGCGAACTCCCCCTCCTTGACCTCGAAGGTTATCCCCTTGACAGCCTCCACGTCGCCGAACCTCTTCCACAGCCCGACGACCTTCACCTCGGCCATCCCATCACCCCTCCGTCCTCAGGTGCGAGCAGACGATGTAGAGAACCGTCCCGATGCCCACCATCCCGAACCCCTTTGGGTAGAGCGCGAAGGAGAAGGGCTGGCACATCATGAAGATCCCCAGCAGGATCATCGCCGCCGCGATCGGTATGCCGAGCCTCGCTGCAGCTCTTCTCATCCGCTCACCCCTTTATCGCCCCGAACGTGAAGCCCCGGAGCAGGTGTTTCCTGAGGATGAAGGTGAAGGCGGCAACGGGTATGACCAGCAGCAGCGATCCCGCGGCTATATACCCCCAGTTCGTCCCCGAAACGCCCATCGACTGGGCGATCGAGGGCGGGGCGGTGCGGGCCTTGTCCGCGGTCAGAAGCAGGGCGAAGGTGAACTCGTTCCAGGAGGTTATGAGGCTGAAGATCGCCGTGGCGACCATTCCCGTCCTCATCTCCGGCAGGACGAACTTGAGGAAGGCCCGTAGCCTGGAGTAACCGTCCACCATCGCCGCCTCCTCATACTCCTTTGGTATCTCGTCCACGAAGCTCTTCATCATCCAGACGGCGAAGGAGAGGTTGAAGACGGTGTAGGCGATGATGAGGCCGAGCCTGGTGTCGAACAGCCCAAGCGACCTATACATGACGGCCAGGGGGATGATCACGACTATGGGGGGCAACATCCTGGTCGAGAGGATGAAGAAGAGCAGGTCATCCTTGGCCTTCAGCGGAAACCTTGAGAAGGCGTAGCCGGCGAGCGATCCGAAGATCGTCACCAGGCCGGTGCTGGCGAAGGAGACGATGAAGCTGTTGAGCAGCTGGTGTGCGAAGGAGCTTCCGCTCCCACGGGAGAATATCGCTTTGAAATGCTCGAGGGTGGGTTTGTAGATCCACTTGGGCGGGATGGAGAGGGCGTCCAACCTGGTTTTAGTCGCCGTGGAGACCATCCAATAGACCGGGAAGAGGTAAAGCGCCGCCGCGATCGATAAGAGGACGGTCAGGATCAGGGCGGTGAGCTTCTCCTCCCTCATCTCCCCCTCACCTTGTTGAGGTAGTGGATGTAGATGGAGCTGAGGCCGATGATCACGATCACCAGTATGTAGGCCAGGGCGCAGGACTCGCCCGTCCTCCAGTAGGAAAAGGCGACCTTGTAGATGTAGAAGGGGACGGTCTCGGTGACCTCCCCCGGACCGCCCCCCGTCAACACATAGACCTGGTCGAAGAACCTGATGGCGTCCATCGTCCTGAAGAGAAGCGCCAGTATCAGTATCGGGGCTATGTGCGGCAGGGTTATATACCTGAACTTGAGCCACCACGACGCCCTGTCGATCTCCGCGGCCTCATAGAGGTAGGGGGGAACCGTCGAAAGGCCGGCCAGCGTCATGAGGATCATGAAGGGCGTCCAGATCCACACGTCGCATATGACGAGCGAGTAGATGGCGAACCTGGGGTCGCTGGTCCAGGCTATCCTGGGGAGCCCCAGCTTGCTCAGAACGTGATCCACTATCCCCCAGTTCGGGTCGAGCATGAACCTGAAGAAGGTCCCGATGACCACCGGCGAGAACATCATGGGCAGCAGGAAGAGGGTGGTGATAAGCCCTTTGCCGTAGAACCGCCTGTTGAGCAGCAGCGCCAGCCCGAAGCCCAGGGCGAACTCCCCGGCGACGGCCAGCAGCACATACCGGCCTGTCACCGTGAACCTCCGCCAGACGTCGGGAGATGAGAGGAGCCGCCTGTAGTTCTGGAGGCCGACGAACAGGGGCGGCTCGTCCCTGGTCGCGTTATACTTGCAGAAGCTCAGGCCCAGCGACCAGATCAGCGGGAAGACGACGATGAAGAGCAGGAGGAGAAGGGTCGGGGCTAGGAAAAGCCATTTGAGGCCGGTGTCGCCTATCCTCATCTCCCGTAATATCCGGCGGCCCTCAGGATCTCCTCATGTCTGCGCGCTATATCGTCCATCGCCTCTTTGGGCGTTATCTGGCCCAGACAGGCCTGGTTCAGCTTCCTCGACATGTATTCGGCCATCTCGTTGTATTCCGGTATCTCCCAGAAGTCCCTCAGCAGCGGCAGGCTTTTGCGCACCACCTCGTTTATAGGGGCCAGCTTCAGGAACCGGTCGTCATACACCACCCGCTTGTCCGGCGTGATCTGTCCGGCCTCGGCGAACTTCCACTGCGTCTCCTCCCTTATCCACCACTCCAGGAATTTGAGCGCCTCCTCCTTGTGAGGGGTGTAGGCCGATATGGACATCCCCTGCCCGCCGAGCTGGACGTAGTGGTGCTTTTTGCCGGACGGATCGACGGCGGCCGGCGACATGAAGAAACCGATTTTGTCGGCGTATCTGCTCTTTTTGGGGTCGGTGAGAGCCGGGTAGAAGGCGGCATAGATCGCCGCCATCGCCACGAGCCCCTGCTGCATCGCCGTCAGAACCTCATCGACGCTGTAGTTGGCCGCGCCGGGCGGGTGGAACTTGTAGAGCTCGACCCACAGCTTCGCCGCCTCATAGCCCGCCTCGTCGTTCAGGTAGCCGACGACCTTCTTGTCCTCATACCCGCTCCACAGCCTCCCGCCCTTGGACCAAAACAGCCCCAAGAACTCGTCCACAAGCCCGGCCGTGGCAAGCGGCGCCTGCCACATCGCTATCCCATAAAGGTTTTGCTCCGGCCTGGTGAAGAACTCAGCTATATCCCTCAGCTGCTCCCAGGTCTCCGGAACCTTCAGCTCGTAACCGTAGCGTTTTTTGAACTCCTCCTTCTCCTTGGGGTCCTCGAACAGATCCTTGCGGTATGCGAAGAGGACGAAGTCCAGCAGTCCGGGCACGCCGTAATACCTGCCCGATCCGTCCGGGTATTCGCTGTATGATTTGATCACCATCTCCGGGTAGTTGTTCAGATCGACCTTCTCCTTGATCCAATCGGTCAGCTCCAACAGATGCCCTCCCTCGACCGCCTCGCCGATCCACTGGCTGTCGGGCAAGCAGATGTCGAAGCTCGTCTTGCGGGATGCGAACTCGACGAACATCTTGTCGTGATATTGGGGCCACGGGACGAAGTTCCCCCTCACCTCTATGCCGGTCTCCTTTGTGAACTCCTCGGCCAGCTTCAGCAACAGGTGCGCCGGCTCCCAATCGGCCCACATGATCGTGAGGGTCACCTTCTCCTCGGCGGGGGCGGCGGGGAAGGGGATCAGAATGCATAAGGCTATGAGCGCCGTTAAAGCTCTCCTCATCTCGCTCCCCCCTCGTTCAAAGAAAAGGGGCAGCATGTCGGGCGACATGCTGCCCCTCTCAGGATTTCGAAGGCTTTTGAGCCATTACTCCTTGGCCTTGGTCGTGAAGGTCACCTTCTTCTCGGCGCCCTCGTTGCCGGCGGGGTCGTAGTAGCCGGAGATGATGAGGATGTATTTGGTCTCGAAGGTCGCCTCAGCGCCGGGCGTGGGCGTCAGCGTGGCCGTGGTTTTGTCCTCGCTCCACTCGAGCGCCCAGGCCAGCACCGTGCCGTCCTCCAGGGTCAGCTTGACGCAATCGGCGCTCTTCTTGGTGTCGATCGGCTCGGAGAACTTGACGGTGATGCCGTCGGTGTTGAGCTTGTCGGGATCGACATCGGTGGCGCCGTCCTTGACGCTGACCTCGACCACCTCGGGCGGGGTGACATCCGGCGCTTTGATCGTTAACGTGATCTCAGCGGAGCCGGTCTGATCGTCCACATCCGTCCACTCGATCTTCAGGGTCTGCTTGCCCTCGGTTATGCCCGCCTCCTGGGGAATCCATTTGGCGATGGCGCCCTCGACCTTGGCGGGCGTGCCGTTGACCGTGACCTCTTTGACGTCCTTATCGAAGGTCATCACAAGCTCGGCGTTGGCGAAAAGCTCGCCGCCGTCCGGCGGGTTGGTGCTGACCAGCTTGGCGGCCTCTTTCTCCTCAGCACACCCCGCCATCAGGATGAGTATGCCGGCGGTGAGGGCGGCGATAAGCGTCAGAGGCAGGATTGTTCTTATTCTCCTCATCTCCACACCTCTCTACGTTAGGTTTTTTGGTTTTCCGGGACATTTAAGGATTTTAACTCATCTGGGCCTTAAAAGCAACCCCTGTCCTTCCATCCTCGTCTTCCGGCCGGATCAGCGCCTTCGGAACTCGATGGCCTCAACTCCTCCCGGTTTCACCCCCTTTTGAAGGGCTTTCTTTAAGTTTACCAAACTCCAACCCTTTTGTAAAGAGAACCGGCGGCCTTTTCCCTCGCCTTCCGGAGGATGAGATCGAAAAGCGATTCGCTTGATCCGAACCGATATACGTTCAGGAGGTAAAACCCATCCTCGGTTCTGATGGCCGAGCGCCGGGATCGGAGCCGCTGCAGAATGAAGACGGGTTTCCCCTGGGCAAGGGCGAACCGGGCGGCGCTCATGGCTCCCCTTTCGGGCTCGACGGCCACTAACAGCTCGGCAAGCCCGGCTATCAGCCTGTTCCTGGCGATCAAGTTCTCCGGGGTGGGCTCGGCCTCGAAATGTTCGCTTATCAGCGCACCGCGCCGCGAGACGATGAGGCGCGCAAGCCCCCTATGTTGAGGGGGATAGATCCTCCCAAGATCGCACCCCAACACCGCCGCGGTCACGCCGCCGACCTCTATGGCGCCCCTGTGAGCCTCGCCATCCACCCCCAAGGCCAGCCCGCTCACCACAACGAAGCCCGACCTACAGAACAGGCCCGACAGCTCCCTCGCGATCCGCTTCCCCTCCGAGGAGGGGGTCCGGGTCCCGACGATCGCCACTGATCTGCCGATCAGATCGCAGCCGCCCATCTTGAACAGGGCCGGAGGGGCGGAGCTTAAGCGCCTGAGCTGGGGCGGATAGGCGGGGGATGTGATCGGTATCACCTCGATCCCCGCCCTCTTCAGCCTTTCGAGCTCGATCTCGAGCGACCTCAGCTCGATCCCCGATCCCCTCAGAAAAACTTCCATCTCCCCCGACCGCCGCTCCAGAAACCTCCTCGCTCGCCGGCGGCTCAACAGCTTCCTATCCACAAGTTGTGAAAGAGCCAGCGCCCAAACCTCCTCCATCCAAAGCTTCAGTATAACACATCTCTCGATCAAATTCAACAGCCCGGCGTTGACAGGTGAGAAGGGGTGTTGTAAACTGTGGTGTTGGAGAACGGCGGAAAGGGGTCGATGGGATGGTTGTGTCTCTCAAGGAGCTGATGGAGGAGGCCGAAAGGGAAAGTTTCGCCGTCCCGGCCTTCAACATCACCGACACCCACAACCTCCTGGCCGTCGTTCAGGCGGCCGAGGAGGTCGGATCCCCGATCATCCTCCAGATATGGAGGGGGGTTTTGGAGGACCGGGCCGGCCTTCTGCTCATAAAGCTGGCCTTCGGGGCGGCCAAGATCTGCCGCGTCCCCGCCCTCGTCCACCTGGACCACGGGGAGAGCTTGGAGCAGATAGTCAAAGCGATCAAACTGGGGTTCCACTCCGTCATGATCGATAGATCCCTCGACCCATACCCCGAAAACCTCAGGCTGACCAGGGCAGCCGCGGAAATAGCCCATATGGCTGGCCTGCCCATAGAGGGGGAGATAGGCCACGTCGGGAGCGCGGCCCGTCCGTCGACCGAGGATCGGCTGACCGATCCGGACCAGGCAGCTGAGTTCGCCCGGGAGACAAATGTCGATTTGCTCGCCGTCGCGGTGGGGACGGCCCACGGAATCTACAAGAGGAGGCCACAGCTCGATTTCGAGAGGTTGAAGGCGATCAGATCCAAAACGGGCCTCCCGCTGGTCTTGCACGGCGGCTCGGGAACCCCCTGCGATCAGCTTCGGAGGGCCGTGGAGCTGGGGGTGAGGAAGGTAAACATCGCGACCGACCTGTTCGTCTCGGCGGTCGAGGGGATGAGACGGGCGGTCGAAAGGGAGGGATGGGCGATCTCATATCACAGGCTCATGGGGGAGGGAAGGGAGGCGGTCAAGGCCAAGGCGCTGGAGATCATGGACGCCCTGGGGTCGAGCGGGAGAACCTGATGTGAACCGGTTGGCACGGAATTTGCCCCTAATCCCATAGGAGGAGTTCGAACGAATCGAATGGTTTCGGGCTTTTCCGATCCCCAGGTGCACGATTTGGGGCAGTTCGGCGGCACGGGGTGCACGAAATCGTGCACTTCGGTGGAAACCCAATAAAAATGGGAGGTGTGAGCGATGAGGTTGGCTTGGACGGCGGCATCGGCCCTGTTGATCCTCGCCCTTCTCATCCCCTTCCCCGCCTCGGCCGGGGAGGAGGACGTGAAGGCCAAGGCGTTGGAGTTGATCGACAAGGGGCTCAAATGGCTAAGCACGCAGCAGGAGGATGACGGCTCATACAGACATCACGTCGGCATAACCGGCCTCGTGGTGGCCGCCTTCCTGCGCCATCCCCTCGGCAAATACACCGAGGAGAGCGGCCCGTTCATAAGCAGAGCCGTGAAGTTCATCCTCAAACACCAGAACGAGGACGGCTCGATTTACAACAAGGAGGCCGAGACGCCGCTCCCGAACTACGAGACCTCTGTAGCCCTCATGGCCCTGGTCGCCACCAAAAACCCGAAATACGCCGATGTGATAGCCAGGGCGCGCGAATGGTTGAAGAAGAGCCAGCTCGATGAAGGGGAAGGGATCACGCCCGACGACTACAGATACGGCGGCATAGGATACGGCGCATCAGCTGCCAAGGCCGGGACGATGAGGGGAGATATGTCCAACCTCAACTTCGCCCTCCAGGCCTTGAAAGAAAGCGGCCTGCCGGCGGACGATCCGCTGTGGCAGAAGGCGATAAAGTTCATCGAAAGATGCCAGAACTACAGCGAGACAAACGATCAACCCTGGGCGGGCGACGACGGTGGGTTCGTCTACGCGCCGGACGGGGAAAGCAAGGCCGGGAAGGACGAAAACGGCAGGCCCCGCTCCTACGCCTCCATGACCTACGCCGGCCTGCTCAGCTTTATATACGCGAACGTCTCCAAGGACGACCCCAGGGTCCAGGCCGCCGTCAGGTGGATCAGGCAGCATTACTCCCTGGACGAAAACTACCCGATAGGAAAGCAGGGGCTTTATTACCACTACCACACGATGGCCAAGGCTCTCGCGGCATACGGGGAGAGGATCATCGAGGATTATAGAGGGGTGAAGCACGACTGGTATGCCGAGCTGGTCGATAAGCTCGCCGAGCTTCAAAAGCCCGAGGGGTTCTGGGTCAACGAGGAGTCCAGGTGGTGGGAGACCGATCCGGTGCTCGTGACCGCCTACGCCGTGCTGGCCCTGGAGGCGGGCTTCCCCGAGGAGGGAAGGTGAGGATCATGCGGTTCGGAAAGGTGAGGGTGGAGAGGGCGGTCGAGATCGGCCTGCTCGCCCTCTTCATCCTCACCGCATACCTGGGCCTCACCCTGAGCCGGGTCGATCGGGCCCTCCCGACCTCCAGCGCCTCCGAGCTGCTCCAAAAGGCGTGGGAGGCCTTCCGGGAGGGCAAAACTGCCGATTTCATGATCCTCAGCTGGCACGCCAGGCTGAAAGACCCCGACTCCCCCCAGGCGAGGTTCAACATCGCGCTGGTCTACTACCTGAACAAGTGGGTCAAGGACGCCGAGGTCGAGATCGACCGGATAATCGAGCGCGACCCCCGTAACGTCCAGGCCAGGCTGCTTAAGGCCAGGATACTCGGCCTCGAGGGGGATATCGAGGGGGCGAACAGGGAGTATGAGCTCGTCCTGAGCATCGATCCCCTCAACCCCGAGGCTCACTACTATCTGGGGGTCAACCTCCAGGCGATCGATCCGGCGAGGGCCGAGGAGGAGCTCAGGGCAGCTATAGAGGGCGACCCCGATCTGAAGCAGCCGCTGCTCGACGATTACCCCTACGGCCTGATGGCCAGGCTCCAGCTGGGGAGGCTGCTTTACGATCAGGGCAAGCTCGACGAAGCCATAGCGATACTCGAGGAGGGATACTCCCTCAGGCCCGATTACAAAGAGCTGACCTCCCAGCTCGTCGACTACCTCAAAAAGAAGGCGGAGACCTATCAGACGGGATACAGGGACTACCTCAAGGCGCTGGAGATCTACGAGAAGGTCGTTGAGATCGACCCAAACGACGCCGAGGCGTGGGAGTGGATCGGCAAGATAAACAGGTTCTTCCTGGACGACTACGAGACGGCGCTCAAAGCCTTCAAAAAGGCTTACGAGCTGACCAACGCCCCCGAATACCTGGCCAACGTCAGGGAGATCGAGCTCTTGATGAAAAGCGAGGGCGAAAGCCGCTAGTCGCCCCTCAGCGGCATGATATAGTGGATCTGCCTGGCCACCTCCCTGAAGCCGAGCTTCGGGTAAAATTTCTTGCAAACCTCGTTCTGCTCCAGGGTCTCTATCCTGACGAACTCCATCCCCTCCTCCCTCAGGTATTCCAACGCCCTCTCAAGCAGCTTCGATCCGATCCCCTTCCTCTGGTGGCGAGGCGAGACGGCGAAGTTCATTATCCGGCCAATCCTCGTTTGGCGGTCGATCCTCGTCGTTATGTATCCGACGACCTCCCCGTCCGCCTCGGCGACGAACACCCCTTCCGGGTTTGCGTCGCAATCGGCGTCTATATCCCTCCACTTCCGCTCATACCACCTCATCCCGGCTATAACGCCGAAGAGCCTCTCGATGTTCTGATCGATCGACACCCCGTCGAACGCCTCCCTCGTTATCTCCTTGAGCCTCTCCCTGTCCTCCTCCCTGAACCGCCTTATCCTGACGTTCATACCTCCCCCTCGAAGACGACGCCGAGCTTGACGCTCCTTTCGGGATGGCGATCCACGTATTCCAGATAGGCCTCCAGCGCTTCGGAGAAGGGGACAACCGGCTGGACGATGTTCTCACAGTTGAACCTCCCCTCCGAAAGCAGCTTCCAGCAGGTCTCCATGATCCTTTGGAAGCTCCACCTCGGGTGATCCCTGTTGGGGTCGCTGCAGGCCCTTGAGAAGACGATGTTGGGGATGATGAAGTGGGCCGTCTCGCCGAAGTCCAGCCCTCCCCTGCACTCCTTGCTCCACCCCACAAACGAGACCGTCCCCCCGAACGCCAGGCCCCTTATGGCCTGGTGCAGCGCCTCATAGCTGCCGCTCGTCTCGATCGCCACGTCCACGCCCTTCCCGTCCGTCGCCTTTTTGAGCTCCTCCCCCACATCGACCTCGTTCGGGTCGAGGGCGATATCGGCGCCGTTTTCCAGGGCGACCTGCCTCCTGAGCGGTATTGGATCGACCGCCGCCACGAATATCGCCCCTGACATCCTGGCCATCTGGACGGCCATCTGGCCTATCGCCCCCAGCCCGAAGACGGCCACCTTATCGCCTATCCTGACGCCTCCGTCCCTGACTCCGGCCAGCGCGAACTGGGCCGGGTCGAAGCAGACGGCCTCTTTGGGGGTCATCCGCTCCGGCATCCTCCAGACCCTGTCGGCCCGCCACACATGCGTCTCCCTCAGATGGCCGTATCCGGCGACCCTATCGCCTATCGAGAACCCCTCAACCCCCTCGCCTATCTCCACCACCCGTCCGACGCACATGTTCCCCAGGCCCATGGGGAAAGAGGCTTTTCTGTAGCCCTTGAAGAGGGTCAGCTCGGTGCCGTGCTTGGGGGCGCCGAATTCGACCTTCACCCTTATGTGTCCCTCGGGCAGGGGCGGCTCCTCATACTCCCTTATGACCGCCTGCCCGGGGGCTATCGCCACAAGCTCCTTCGGCATCTTCGACCTCCCCTCAGGGGTTGGCTGAACCCATATTTTAGCCCTTTGGGAAACAAGGGTCAAGCCCGCTCAAGTTGACCGAGGGTGGGCGGTTTTGTATAATTAAATTACGACCCGGCGCCCTCGCTTGGGAGAAGCTCCCGTTGACAAAGCCGCGCCTCATAAGGTATCATAAGCAGGCATCCCGCACGGTGAGCGTGGAGGATGTTTGAAAACCTCACGGAAAGGCTTCAGGGGATATTCAAGAAGATCCGCGGCCAGGGCAGGCTGACGGAGAAGAACGTCAAGGACGTATTGCGCGAGGTCAGGCTGGCCCTGCTTGAGGCCGACGTCCACTACAAGGTCGCCCGCGACTTCATCGAGAGGGTCAAGGAGAAGGCTCTCGGCCAGGAGGTCCTCCGCAGCCTGACCCCCGACATGCAGATCATGAAGATCATCAACGACGAGCTGGTGCAGCTGATGGGGGGTCAGGCGGCGAAGCTGAACCTGAACCCGAACGGGATAACCGTCATAATGCTCGTCGGCCTGCACGGGTCGGGCAAGACGACCGCCGCCGCGAAGCTGGCGAAGAGGTTCAAATCGGAGGGGAGGAGGCCGCTCCTGGTTGCGGCGGACGTCTACAGGCCCGCTGCGGTCAAGCAGCTCCAGCTTCTGGGCGAGGAGATAGATGTGCCGGTCTTTTCGATGGGCAACGTCTCGCCGGTCGAGATCTGCAAGGGAGCGGTGGAGCACGCCCGGTCGCGCGGGTATGATGTGGTCATCATCGACACGGCTGGCAGGCTGCACATCGACGAGGAGCTGATGAGGGAGCTGGAGGAGATAAAGGAGGCGGTCGAGCCGCACGAGATCCTGCTGGTGGCCGATGCGATGACCGGCCAGGACGCAGTGAACGTCGCCAAAGCTTTCGACGAGAGGCTCGACATCACGGGGGTTTTCCTGACGAAGCTGGACGGGGACGCCCGGGGCGGGGCGGCGCTGTCGATCAAGGCGGTCACGGGGAAGCCGATAAAGCTGGTGGGAGTGGGCGAGAAGCTCGACGCGCTGGAGGAGTTCCACCCCGACAGGATGGCCTCCAGGATACTGGGCAGGGGCGATCTGCTGACGCTGATCGAGCGGGCCGAAAAGGCCATGGACGAGGAGAAGGCTAAGCAGCTGGAGCGGAAGCTGATGGAGAAGAAGGAGCTGGATTTCGAGGACATGCTGGAGCAGATCAGACAGATAAAGAGGATGGGCGCCTTAGATCAGCTGCTCGAGATGATACCCGGCCTCGGCAGGCTGAAAGGGCTTCAGGTCGACGAGGAGCAGCTCAAGAAGGCCGAGGCGATCATCCTCTCCATGACGATCGAGGAGAGGAGGAACCCGAAGCTTTTGAAGAACTGGAGCCGAAGGCTGAGGATCGCCCGCGGAAGCGGGACGACCGTCCAGGACGTCAACAGATTGATCCAGCAGCTTGTTCAGATGAACAAGCTGCTCAAACAGCTGAGCGGGATGGATCCGAAGAAGGCCAGGAGGAGGATGAGGGAGGCCCTCCCGTTCGTGGTGAGGAGGTGATAGGTTGCCGGTCAGGATCAGATTACAACGCGCCGGCAGGAGGAACCGGCCCTTCTATAGGGTCGTGGTCGCCGACTCCAGAAGCCCCAGGGACGGCAAATATATCGAGAAGATCGGCTATTACGACCCGATACCCGATCCGGCCGTCATAGTCATCGATGAGGAGAAAGCGCTCAAATGGCTGCTGATAGGGGCCGAGCCGACCGACACGGTTAGAAGCCTGCTCAGGAAGGTCGGCGTCTGGGCCAAGTTCGCCGCGATAAGGGACGCCAGGGAGGCCGAAAGGAAGAGGAGGAAACGGCAGAAGAAGCTGGCCAAGGCCCAGGCACAGCAAGGGGGAACAGTTGAAGCCGAACAAACGGCTCAACCGGCTTCCGATCAAACCGTTCAAAACACCGTTCAGGAAAACCAGTGAGAAAGGAGGAGGTGTCCCTTGCTGAAGGAGTTGGTTGAATACATAGCCAAGGCGCTGGTAGATCATCCGGAACAGGTCGTGGTTAACGAGATCGAAGGGGAGAAAACCTCAATCCTGGAGCTGAGCGTCGCCGAGGATGACCTCGGCAAGGTGATAGGCAAAGGAGGTAGGACCGCTAGGGCCATAAGGACCATCCTGAGCGCCGCCGCAACCAAGGCCAACAAGAGGGCGGTGCTTGAGATCTTGGAGTAAACCGCGAACTTCAACCCCAAAGGCTAATCTGCCCTCCGGGGCAGATTAGCCTAACTTTTTTAACCGAACCGAAAGCCGAACCATGTCGCTGATCGTCAAAAGGCCGGTCATCCTCAAGACCATCGTGACCGAAAAGTTCAAGCAGGAGCTGATCCAGCAGCTCTCGGAGGCGATAAAGCAGATAGAGGTGAAGCTGGAGCAGATGGAGTTCCAGATGAGAAGGACGATAGCCGAGCTGGAGAAGACCGACCCGAAAAGGGCGAGGCTCGTTAAAGAGGAGCTGATGGCGGAAAAACGGAGACAGGAGCAGATAAAGCTGAGCCTCCAGAGGAAGCTGGAGGAGGTGGAAAAACTGGAGATCGGAAGCGAGTTCATAACCGGGACGTATGACGCGCCGGTCAAGATCGAGGTGGGCGACGATATCCGCCAGAAGCTCTCCCAGGCCGAGATCATAGTCAAAGACGGGATCGTCATCAGCATCAAGGAGTAGATGAGGATAGACGTGATAACCATCTTCCCCGAAATGGTGGAGGGGGCGCTGGGGTTCGGGATCGTGAGGCGCGCCCAGGAGAAGGGGCTGGTCAGGATCGAGGCGCACAACCTCAGGGATTTCTCGACCGATAAGCACAGAACCGTTGATGATTACATCTACGGCGGCGGGCCGGGGATGTTGCTGAAACCGGAGCCGCTCTTCAACGCCATCGAGGCGCTCAGAACCCCTAAATGCAAGGTCATCCTGATGACCCCCCAGGGACACCCCCTCACCCAGAGGGACGCCGAGAGGCTGTCGCTGGAGGAACACCTGATAATCGTCTGCGGCAGATACAAAGGGGTGGACGAGAGGGTGAGGGTCGCGTTGGTGGATGAGGAGATATCGATAGGGGATTACGTGCTGAGCGGAGGGGAGCTGCCGGCGCTGGTGTTGATAGATGCCGTGGTCAGGCTGCTTCCGGGGGCGATGAGCGATTACGACTCGGCCCAAGGCGATTCCTTCGGAACCGATATGCTGTTGGATTGTCCCCACTACACCAGGCCGGCCAGGTTCAGGGGGATGGACGTGCCGGAGGTGCTCCTGAGCGGCGACCACGAGAGGATAGCGAGGTGGAGGAGGCTTGAGTCGATAAAGAGAACCGTCGAGAGAAGGCCCGATCTGCTGGATCGGGCGATTTTAACCGATGAGGAGATGAGCTTTGTAGAGGAGCTGATGTCTAAGAGGGGTGTTGAGAGATGCACAGGTTGATCCAACTCCTGGAGAACCAATACAAAAGGACGGATATCCCCGATTTCGGCCCGGGCGATACCGTCAGGGTCACCTTCAAGATCAAAGAGGGCGACAGGGAGAGAACTCAGAGCTTCGAGGGGATCGTCATAAGGAGGGCGCACGGCGGGCTGAGGGAGACCTTCACCGTCAGGAAGATCTCCTACGGCATAGGGGTGGAGAGAACCTTCCCGCTCCACTCACCGCTCATCCAGAAGATAGAGGTGCTGAGGAGAGGGGACGTCAGAAGGGCGAAGCTCTACTACCTGAGGGAGAGGGTCGGCAAGTCGGCCAAGGTCAAGGAGAAGCTGGTCGCCAAGAAGGAGAAGGCCCAGGAGGAGCAGGCGCAAGAGGGCTGAGATGCCCACCCGTTCCCCTCTTCCACTCGACCTCTCCTTCGAGTTTTCTCTCAGGAGGAGGGGATATGAGCTCATAGCCGGGGTGGACGAGGCGGGGAGGGGGCCGCTGGCCGGGCCGGTGGTGGCCGCTGCCGTCCTGTTCCCCCCCGATGTTTTCATCCCCGGCGTGTGTGACTCGAAACGGCTCTCCCCCGAGAGGAGGGAGGAGCTTTTCGAGGAGATTCAGGGGAAGGCCATCTCGATCGGCATAGGCATCGTCGACAGCCACGAGATAGACAGGATAAACATCCTGAACGCCTCCCTCAAGGCGATGAGGATGGCGGTGGAGTGTTTACACCCCCGCCCCCAGATCGTCCTGGTGGACGGGCCTTATACCCCCCAGATCGATGTCGAATGTCTCCCCATATGTAAGGGCGATCGAACCTGCTTCTCGATAGCGGCCGCCTCGATCGTGGCGAAAGTCATAAGGGACAGGATGATGATCGATTTCCACCGCCTTTACCCCCAATACGGCTTTGACAGGCATAAGGGCTATCCCACGCCTCAACATTACAGGGCGCTCGCCGAGTTCGGGCCATGCCCGATACACAGAAGGTCGTTCAATCTAAGGGCTACAGAAAGAGGCTGGGCGAGGAAGGGGAGAGGATAGCCGCCCGCTTCCTCCAGGGGAAGGGCTATAAAATCCTCGAGAGAAACGTGAGGATAGGCAGAGGGGAGATAGACATCGTCGCCCTGGACGGGGATACGATCGTTTTAGTTGAGGTGAAGGCGAGGAGGGGGACGGGATACGGCCTTCCCGCCGAGGCCGTAACCCCCGGGAAGCGCAGGCAGCTTTCGAAGCTGGCGCTCCTCTACCTCCGCAAAAAGGGGTGGCTCGATAGAAGCGCCAGGTTCGACGTCGTCTCGGTTCTCATCCCGGACGACGGGGAGCCGGTGATCGAACACATCCGGAACGCCTTCGAGCTGAGCGGCGGGTTCACGTTTTAACCCCTCGAAGGGGATGATGTGATGCGAGCGGCGGCGTTGGCGATCCTGCTGCTTATCCCATTGGCCTCCCCGGGCGAGGAGATCTACCACTGGAGGAACTTCACCCGGATGGAGGGCCTCTGCGGGAACGACGTGCGCGCCGTCTATCAGGACAGTTATGGCAGGATATGGGTCGGGACGGGCAGCGGGGTCAGCGTATTCGACGGGATGTGGAGGAGCTACTCGACCGCCGACGGCCTCATAAGCGACGATGTGCGCGTGATATGTCAGGACAGCTACGGCAGGATATGGGTCGGGACGAGCCGCGGGGTCAGCGTATTCAACGGTGAGAGATGGAAAAGCAGAACGTTCGGCGATGACCCCTTCGCCAACTACGTCCTCTCGATCAAGGCCGAGGGGGAGAACGTCTGGGTCGGAACCTACAGGGGCGTCAACAGGTTCGACGGACGGGAATGGGAGCTCTGGGGCGAGAACGAGGGGAGGCTTGATCTGGGCGTGAGGGCCGTTTTGAGGGATAGCTCGGGGAGGCTGTGGTTCGGGATGGAGGCCTCGGCGCTCTACTCCGTGCTGGTCAGCAGGTTCGACGGCTCATCGTGGAGGAGGTTCACGGCCACCGACGGCCTCCCCGAGGGGAGCGTCCTGGCCCTGGCCGAGGACGAGGAGGGGAGGATCTGGGCCGCCGCCTCGATGGGGGTAGGAGTGTTCGAGGGGGAGAGTTGGCATAAGCTTTTCTCGCTTTTCCCGCCGGAGTGGATCGTCTCCCTGACGATCGATTCCGAGGGAAGGGTCTGGGTGTTGAGCACTAAGTGGCTCGCCAGATATGAGGGAGGGAAGTGGTCCTATGTCGCCCTGCCCGAGGGGGCGGACGATCCCCAATGCCTGCTTGTAGATCAGTTCGGATCTATATGGATCGGGACGAAACGGAACGGCCTCTTCTTCTGCGATAGAGGGGTCAGGATCTTCAAGACGCCGCCGGTCAGCTCGGTGGCCGTCGACGGCATGGGGAGGGTGTGGGTCGGGACGGTTGAAGGGGTGGAGGTGATCGACGGGGAGGAGGTTCACCATTTGCCGCTGGGGGAGGTTCGGTCGCTTTTCGGGACGGAGAGGGGCGTCTGGGTCGGCCTGAAAGGGGGGCTCGTCCTCGTCGAGGGCGATCCGCCGGTCGAGGTGAGGAGAGTGGCCGACCTGCCATATGACGACGTGAGGGCGGTTTACGTCGACTCGACGGGCAAGCTGTGGGCGGGGGTCGGCCTGTTCGTCTCAGGCCCCGGAGGGATAGCGAACAGGTTCTCCGCCCTCGCCGAGATCACCCCCTCCGGCGATGTGAAAATCCACCCCCTCGACTACACCCCCTCATCGATAGCCGAGGACGGGTTCGGGAGGATATGGGTGGGGACGTTCGGAGGAGGGGTGGCCGCGATAGAGGGGGATAAATGG